>JBJXHA010000633.1:0-6739 GCA_046160275.1 Bacteroidia bacterium
GTATAAGCTTCCATACTTTTTTCTTTTTAACTTGATCCTACAAATATATGCCTTTTTGCGATAGAGGGGTGCGGAAGGTCGGATATAATCACTATGCTACAATTTAGACTACCTTTTCAGTTGATAAGTGTTTTTTTACTACTTCTTGCTGCCTTGCATACAAATGCTCAAAACATCAATTATGATTGGACAGTTGCGAGCGGTTCTGCAACGATTGACGATGGAAAAGGAATAACAACTGATGATGCTAAAAATGTTTATGCTGTTGGGACATTTACAGGAAGTGTTGATTTTGACCCAAGTGCAACCGATAGCATCCTCATCGCTACAGGAACAGGCTCTGGTTATTTAGCCAAATATGATGAAAATGGTAATTTTCTATGGGTGTTTCAAATTAGCAGCTCAGTTGTTGCCACTTGTAATAGTGTTTGCAGTGATTTATCTAATAACATTTATATTATTGGCGAAATTAATGGAATTAGTGGAGATTTTGACCCAGATTCAGCGGTTGTAACCATTAGCTCTGTGGGGCAAAGAGATGTTTATGTTGCTAAATATACAAGTTCAGGGCAATTTGTTTGGCTACAACAATTCGGCGGCACTTTAAATGAATATGCAAGGAAAATAAAAGCAGGTAACAATGGGGAAATTGTCATGAGTGGCAATTTTGAAGGAACCGTTGATTTTGACCCAGGAATTGGCACAAATAATATTACCTCTGCAGGCTCATCTGATGTGTTTATTGCGCGATTGCGTACAAATGGTGTTTTGGATTGGGTAAAAATAATTGGTAATGCCAATGCTAATCAAGGACCAAGTATTGGTATTGACGGAAAAGGGGGCGTTTATAGCGTGGGTGGCTTTACGGGAACACTTGATACAGACCCTGACCCTGTAGCAAGCAATTTTCTTACTGCAACAGGCAACTCAACTGACGGACTCATTATCAAATTGGATTCAAATGGTATCTTTCAATGGTCGCATAATCTAAGCAGCAATAGTGTGGCCGTTGTTAATGATGTACAACCTGATGGCGACAATAACATATATCTTACAGGCTGGTTTTCTGGTTTTGTAGATTTTGACGCAAGTGCAGGTTTGGATACGATGACAAATATATCAGGCATTGATGTGTTTTTTTGGAAAATGGATTATAATGGCAATCATATTTGGGTAAAAAGAACCGGGAATAATATACAAGATTTTTATGATGGTCGTTCTGTAAAAATTGATAAGAATGGCAATCCCTTTGTTTTAGGTATATTTGAAGGAACTGCTGACTTTGACCCTGGAGTTGGAACAAGTAATGAGTCTGCATTGGGAGACTTTGATATTTTTGTTTGGGGATTAAATGCTAATGGCGCTTTTTCGTTTTCTAAAGGGGTTGGCGGTACAGGCAAAGAAGTAAGTTCTGATTTACACATTGATAACGCAGACAACCTATATTTTACAGGCTTCTTTACGGCTCAGGTAGATTTTAACCCTTGGGCAGGAACCAATCTCATTGCACCTGCTTCTGCTTCTCCGGATTTTCATATTAATAAATGGTCGAATTGTGTCCCAAATACCTCTATGACTACACAAAATATATGTGATACCTTTTTCATTTTGAATGGGCAAACCTATACCAGTTCTGGCACTTATACGCAAAATCTTACGAATATCGGGGGCTGTGATAGTACCATTACCCTTCAATTAACTTTAACAAGTATTGACACTGCTGTTAGTGTCTCAGGAAATGTGATTACTGCTTTGCAAAACGGAGCCAGTTATCAATGGTACACTTGTAATGGGAGCTGGCAACCTATGCCGAATGAAATACAACAAAGTTTTACAGCAAGTCAAAATGGGCAATATGCAGTAGTGCTTACGCAAAATGGCTGTTCAGATACTTCTGCCTGTATTAATATTTTAGGCGTAGGAATAAACCCATTCATCGAAAAACCGCTTTTCAATACCTATCCTAATCCTTCATCAGGTTTTATTTATTTTGATTGGAATACGCCGAATATTGAGGCAACCATTTATATTTACAACCATTTGGGGCAATTATTGCAACAAGCAGTAGCTGATGGAGAACCACAAACCATTGTCCATTTTAGTCAGCCCCCAGGCAATTATATAGCAAAAATAATCACGAAGAACACTGTAAGCGTAGTTCCGCTTGTAATGCAGTAGACTTTATACAGATAAATTTGTTGAACTCTCCCAAAATGACTAGCTTCGTATTCCACTCAGCAATATCTTTTTATGTGAAACAACAAAATACCTTTTTTTTATTTGCGCTTCTTAGTGCATTATTTGGGGGAATGTTAATTTCTACCCCATTAACCGCACAAATCGTTGTGATGAAAAATCGTGGGCTGGAAATGGCATTGAAAAATGGGCAAATTATCGAAAAACACCTTTATACTGTGGAAGATGGTTTAGCCGCAAATGACCCATTTTGTAGTGTGAAAGACAGCGATGGTTTTATTTGGATAGCTACGAGAAATGGGCTCAATCGTTTTGATGGAAAAAACTTTCAACTATTTAATACCCAACAAGGAGGATTAGCCTACAATAGAGTGGTTTGGGTTTATAAAGACGAAAACAAACACCTCTTTTTGCAGTACGATACCAAAAAAACTACCTACAACTTTTGTGAACTTTTTGACTTAACCACCCATAAAATCATCCCTATAAAAACGGCATATCCCCACCTTCCTTTTTCCCCCGATAGCATCAGAAACATTGAAGATGAGGCAAACAAACTTTATTTCCATGTTGCCCCCGCGCAAATTTGGGAATTGAATGGAAATACCTTTACTTTAAAGGTAGATGTAGCTCAACATACTAAATATATACCGCAAAAACATATTTCATCAGATTATCTTTTAACCAAAGGCGATAATCTACTCATAAACTATTTTGATGCAAAGATGCCCCTCATTTTTGTAACAGGAGATAAGGTTCACCTCATACCTAAAAAATATGTTAGCCCAAATATGAGTGAATTTGAATACTTTATGGATGCCAATAAAAACCCAATTGTTAATACAGTTAGGAAAAATGGGAAAGCGATTACGCTTAGGCTCAATTTTCAAGGCGACACACTTCCTGCGGCTGCTTATCCATTTGTTTTACCCAAAGAAAACTATACCTATTTTAGGGATAATCTTGCCTTTCTCGAAGACCCAAACTTTATCATGGAGGAAACGAGAGGCATAAAAAGGTATGTTTGTCAGCATGGGGGCAATAGATTTAGCTATATCGAAAATGGTACTATTCCCGCATCCTTTCCCCCCAGAATACCTTTATATCAACTCTTTTACTACTGTTTTCAAGACAATCTTAATAATCTATGGCTATCTGCCAGCTATGGATTCATCAAAATTAGTACACATAAAAGCAAATTTGAGCATTATTTTACCAATCCTGTTGGCGACACAAAAATCGAAAGCCAAGCCCGCAACATTTATGCTGACCTGAAAGGAAATGTTTATGCCAATATTTGGGAGAATGTATCGAAAGCTGATAGCCATAAGCAGATAAAATCAAAGGATCTTGGCTCTATCCTCTACGCTTTGGTGGCAAGAGGCGATTCTTTGTATGCTACTGTAGAAGATTCTTTATATGTGATGAACAAAACATTGAATAAACCACCTCGCCGTTCTTGGCTGGGAATGGGTTATGTTTGGGCGATTCATTTTGTGTCTGAGGAGGAAATAATAATGGGGACTGATCTTATTCAACTATATAATCTAAAAACGAAGGAAAAGCGAACGGTAAGTAATCCCAATTTTCCCAAGACACGAGATATTTACCGTTTTTTCAAAGACAAAGAAAATGCGCTTTGGGCTGTTTCGCAAAATGGCTTGTATCTTATCAAAAATGAAAAAGTCATAGATTATTATGGTTTTAGCGCAAAAGATACTACCCATAAACTTCCTTGTAGAGAAATTTTAGATGCTTACCTTGACGATAAAGGCATTTTTTGGATAGCCACACATAGCGAAGGTTTGTATCGTTGGGATAAGCAAAAGCATAGTTTTCAGCAATTTACGACTGCCAATGGTTTTCCCTCTAATATTTTAGTGCGCATAGAAAGAGATGATTATGGCTTTTTATGGATAAGTACCGAAAATGGCTTATGCAGGTTTAATAGGGAAACCTTTTTTATAAATACTTACACCACCAACGATGGGCTTTCTCATAACGAATTTAACCGCATTTCCTCTTTTAGGGCAGAAGATGGGAAATTATATTTTGGGGGACTAAATGGCGTGAATGGGTTGAACCCTAAAGATTTTTTGGCTGAAAATGTCCATTTTAATGTGCCTTTGCAAGTTACCAATTTCGCTCAATTTGAGGGGGAATCAGGGAAAATCATAGACAAAACATTTGCATTTTTACAACAAAAAAGCATTACCTTATATCCCAATGACCGTTTTTGTGAGCTTACGGTTCAACTGCTCAATTATGAAGAAGGCGAAAATCATTATGCTTACAAGGTAGAAGGGGTGGACAAAGATTGGAATTATATAAGAGGAAACACGCTGCGCCTTTCGGGTTTGCCTTATGGAAAATTCCAATTACGTGTCAAAGCGCAAAATCATTGGGGCGTTTGGAATGAAAAAGTGCTTATTTTTCCCTTAGAAGTTATTGCCCCTTTTTATTTGAGGACTTGGTTTCTAATACTGAGTTTCTTGCTGCTTATTTCAGGCATTTTTACGCTGATTCGTTGGCGGACTTATAATCTTAAGCAAGAAAAAAGAGCTTTGGAGGAAGCTGTTGTACAAAGGACTGAAGAACTACAAAGCACTATTGAGGAAAGAGATTTATTGTTAAAAGAGTTGCATCACCGTATAAAAAACAACTTTTCTCTTATCCTGAGCCTCATTTATTATCAATCAGCCATAAGTGACGAAACCCAAACTACAGATAACTTAAATGCACTTCATCAGCGTATCACTTCCATTTCTACCGCACATGACTTGATATTGAATACTTATGATAGTGAATTTTCAGAAGATAGTTTGTATATAGACGATTATTTCTATAACCTTGCACAAGCAATATTAGGCTTAGATAAAAGAGAGGTTCAATTGGTTTTTGAAGTACAGAAATGTATGCTGAATACAGATACCAGTGTTCCTTTGGGGATTTTATTGAATGAATTGCTTTCTAATTCCTTGAAATATGCCAAACCCGAAGGCGAAGTACTGATGATTACCATTAAACTTTCGGTAAAAGAGGACATGATTGATTTTCAATTTTCTGATAATGGCACCTTTTTTAGCGAAGAGAAACGAAGCAATAGCTTCGGAACAACCATTATTAAAAGTATGGCAAGACAATTAAAAGGAAAAATGCAACGAGACGGTGCAAATTATCAATTTCATTTACGTATCAAAAACCAAAAATCATGAAGGGACAAATATTAATTGTAGAAGATGAGGTTTTGATTGCCAATGTGATTCAAATACACATTGAAAACGCTGGCTATGAGTGCGCAGGCATTGCCATTGATTATGAAGAAGCTATCGAAATATTGGAAAAGAAGGAGGTGAATATGGCATTATTAGATGTCAATATTTCGGGCAGTAAAAAGGGAACCGATTTGGCGCATTATATCAATGCGGCTTATAACATTCCTATCGTATTTTTAACCGCCTACTCTGACCAAAAAACCATTGAAGAAATCAAAACTACCCTTCCTTTTGGCTACTTAAAAAAGCCCATAGATAAAGATAACCTACTCATTGCTATCGAGATCGCCATAAATAACTTTAGCCTAAAACAGTTGGAGAAGGTGAAACTCAGAATCGGCAAAGACATGTACTTTTTTACCGCAAATGAATTACTATACGCCGAAGCAGACCATGTATATGTAACTCTCGTAATGACAACAGGCAAAAACTTGCTCTTGCGTACTTCCCTTGCTCATCTGTTAGAAATACTTCCCCAGCATCTACTCAAACAAATTAACAGAAGTCAAGCTATCAACCCCCATCATATTGATAAAATAAAGGGTGATAAAGTTTCCATAGCAAAGGAAACTTTTAAAATTTCACCCCTTTTTCGCCCCAATTTTGAGGAATAATCCCCCATTTTTTAAATTCAGAACAAAAAACGCCATTTCAGAACAAATTTTTCGAATGAGAAAAATGCTGCGGTATCTTTGTAGTATCAAATTTAAACAGAGAAGCCGATTCTCTCAAAAAAACGGGGCGGTATCCGAAAAGCCATACGAGTAGGAACAAATTTTTTCTTTTCCATCAAAATGAGAAATTTATTTTTTGTGCTGATTACAGTTTTGTCGTTCCAGTCTATCTCTTATGCGCAGCTTGTAGGCGAGAGATTGTTAATAGGAAGTATTTGTACTTTTGAGAGCGAATCAGGTCCAGGTTTGTTCATAAGTTATGGTACTTCAATGGGCAAAGCCACGTACAACGGTGTTAACCGTAAGTTTAAAATAATGCCACCGCTTAATGGGAGAGCAGGATTCGTTTCTTTGCAGGCAATTGATTTGGCGGGCGAGGTATATCTTGTAATGGGAGGTGTACACTCTCAACCCTACAAGACCTCTTTTAGTTATAACACATCTGCCAAGCCTGCTACAGATGACCCAGCCTATAATACAAATGCGAGTTTTGAAGTGCTTAAAGGGAACACCAATAAGCAGAACGAAGGATTAGTAAGCCTCAGAGTAAACAATGGTACGCACTTCGTTAAAAGAGAGCAAGGAGAACTAATG
>JBJXHA010000634.1:0-3189 GCA_046160275.1 Bacteroidia bacterium
TATAAAATTCATTTATAAATTAGTAAAAAACCTATCTTTGACGTCCTAACCAAACAACAACCACATTTATGGAGTCAATTAGTGCTTTCGATATTATAAAAGTAGGCATCGGCCCATCGAGTTCTCATACAATGGGGCCTTGGCGTGCCGCAGAAACCTTCTCACAAGTTCTTCTTGAGAAAGGAATCTTAGCAAAAACCAAACAAGTAAAAGTAGAATTATTTGGCTCTTTGGCCAAAACAGGCAAAGGTCACGGTACTGACATTGCTATTTTATTAGGCCTAGATGGAGAAAATTATACCAAGATTGATACAAGTTTGGTAGATTCAAAAGTAGAACGTATCAAAACCGAACAGACAATACACCTTTTAGGAACCCACAAAATTCCATTTGATTACGATGACGATTTGATTTTTCATTTTAATGAAAGCCTACCATTTCATCCTAACGGTGTTCGTTTTACAGCTTGGCTAGAAAATAGCGAAGTATATTCCGAAGAATATTTTTCAATTGGAGGAGGGTTTGTTGTACAAGAAAATCAAGCAGACTCTAATTTATCATTAAAAACGACTCCATATCCTTGTCATCACGCAGCTACAATTCTACAGCATTGCAACGAAATGAACCTTCGTGTTTCGGATTTAGTATATCTAAATGAACAAACTTGGCGTAGCAAAGCAGAAATAAAAGCACAATGCCTTCAAATATGGGAAGAAATAAAAGCTTGCATTTGGCGAGGGTGTCATCGTGATGGTATTTTACCAGGAGGTTTAAACGTTAAGCGAAAGGCTGCAGGAATTAGCAAAAAACTACTTGGAGAAGCCTCTTATCTAAATATGGAGGAATGGATTGAAGCAATTCGCGGAACAGGTACTCATTTTACAACTATCAATAAATGGATTAGTTGCTTCGCATTGGCAGTGAACGAAGAAAACGCTTCCTTTGGGCGCATTATTACAGCTCCCACGAATGGTGCCTCAGGAGTTTTACCTGCTGTAATGATGTATGCTTTTTGTTTTACCGATAATTTTGATGATGAAAAAATTATTCGATTTTTAATTACAGCAGGTGAAATCGGAACGCTTTTCAAAAAAAATGCTACAATATCTGCTGCAATGGGCGGTTGTCAAGCAGAAATTGGCGTTTCATCCTCAATGGCAGCAGCTGGTTTGACAGAGGTTTTAAAAGGAAGTGCAGGACAAGTTTTGATGGCGGCCGAAATAGCAATGGAGCATCACTTAGGCTTGACCTGTGACCCAATAGGCGGTTTGGTTCAAATTCCATGCATTGAACGCAATTCAATGGGTGCAATAAAAGCTATTACAGCTTCTAATATTGCCCTAGAAAGCGATCCCGCAGCAGCAAGAGTTTCTTTAGACGAAGTCATTAAGTCAATGTGGGAAACCGCACTAGACATGAATTCCAAATACAAAGAAACATCTGAGGGAGGTTTAGCGGTCAATATCACAGTTGGTCTGGCAGAATGTTAATATTGTGCGGTATTGAGCAATACTAAGGTACAAGCATATTCAGTTGCTATATTTTTGGCTTTCGCCAAATTAACAAATTCAGAGTTTTCTGTTCCAGGATTAAAAATTATCCTTTTGGGATTTAAGCCTAAAAGATAGTCATAATAGTCTATTTGTCGCTGTGGATTCAAATAAAGTGTAATTGTATCAATCTCTTGAAAATCAATGCATTCTGTTTCTATTTTCACATTTTCAACATTACCTTCACGAATTCCTAAAGCTTCAACTTCGTGCCCATGACGAAGTAAACTACGAATAGCCATATTGGCATACTTTGAAGTATCTGTTGTTGCTCCGATTACTAAAGTTTTCTTTTTCATACTATCATAAAAACTAAAAAGCAGCCTATTAATTGAAATTGATAGGCTGCTTTTTTGATTGTTTATTATTTTTTAATTCCTTTGAATGCTGATAGACCACAATTTAAAAACACTTCATATTCTTTCACATTTGGGGTATATGCCGTAGGTCGAGTTAAAAGCGTTTTTCCATCATTATCCATCAAAACATAGTAAGGTTGAGATGCCACACCAAAGTTATTGATTTGAAAAGAAGCCCACTTTGCACCAACGGTACGCAATTTCTCTTGGGTGTGTTTATCCACAAGGTGCTTTAATTTATCGTCGGGATAAAGTCGTTTTTCATCATCAACATATAATGATACCACAACGTACTCATCTTTTAAGTATTTCAAAATCTCTGGTTTGTCCCAAACATTTTCTTCCATTTTACGACAGTTTACACAACCATAACCTGTGAAATCTACAAATACGGGTTTGCCAACTTTTTTAGCGTAAGCTACTGCTTCATCAAAATCATGAAAACATTCAATTCCATGAACACAACCGTCTGGGCCAAAAAAGTTATAAGTATAAGAAGGTGCCAATCCGCTTAATGCGCTTAATGGCTTATAGCTGAATCCCATGAAAAGATAGCTTGCAAAAAATGCACTCGCCAAACCCGCAATCCAACGCCCTTTACTTAATTTTGTAAATGGGTTTGCTTTTCTTTGTAAAAGATTATAAGCTAAAATACCAAGACCTAATATAGCTGAGCCTAAAACCGTAATTCCTAAGTATTTTTCCCAGTTATCGCCCGCAAAGCTTTCTTTTTGCTTAGCGATAAAATAAAATGTAGCAACAACACCTAATAGTAAACTAGCTATGCCTAAAATACTATCTTTCCATTTTGCGCCATATTTAAAACCAAATACGCCAAATTGATAAAGTGCTAGTCCTGCACAGAATACAATCCAAAAGATTAAGAATAATTCCCAACGCAAATAACCCCAATGTGCTACTAAATCCGCTGTCGAAAGAAATTTCATTGCAAAAGCCAATTCCAAAAAGCCTAATGTGACTTTGATATTTTCCATCCATCCGCCTGATTTTGGTAAAGAATTTAACCATGTTGGAAACATAGCAAATAATGCAAATGGCAAAGCTAAGGCAAATGAAAAACCAAACATTCCAACCAATGGTTTTAATGGAATAAATCCAAAAAGTGTTTGACTAACGTTTTGTGACGTCTGTACTAAAAGTGATCCAATAATTGGCCCTGTACAAGAAAATGAAACCAATGCTAAAGTAAATGCCATAAAGAAAATACCTATCAAACCTCCTTTGTCGGCTGCACGGTCAGAAGTATTGGACCAAGAACT
>JBJXHA010000635.1:0-6553 GCA_046160275.1 Bacteroidia bacterium
AAAATTAAAAGTGGCTTGTCGGCAGGGCGCGTACAATCTGTGGCTGTACGCTTGATTGTGGAGCGTGAGCGCGAGGTTCGTGAGTTTAAAGCTGTTTCTTCTTATAGAGTTACCGCCGAACTATTAACCGAAAAAGGAGAATTAGTCAAGGCTGAACTTATCAAACGATTTGACAAAATTGAAGAAGCTAAGGCATTCTTGGAAAGTTGTATCAAAGCAATTTATACGGTAAGTAAACTTGAAACAAAACCGACTAAGAAATCTCCAGCACCACCTTTTATAACTTCTACGCTGCAGCAAGAGGCAAGTAGAAAGTTGAGCTTTTCGGTGAAGAAAACGATGAAAGTTGCCCAAGATTTGTATGAATCTGGGCGCATTACCTATATGCGTACCGATAGCACGAATTTATCGGATACGGCATTGAAACAAGCAGAAGACGCGATTACGCAAATGTTTGGGGCAAATTATCATCAACGCCGCCAATATAAAACCAAAAACAATTCTGCACAAGAGGCGCATGAGGCTATTCGCCCTACCGATTTTTCGGTGGCATCGATTAGCGCATCTAACGATGAACAACGCCTATACGAGTTAATTTGGAAAAGAGCTACTGCCTCTCAAATGGCTGATGCTCAATTAGAAAAAACAGTAGCGGATATTACCATTTCAACCAACAAAGCGGTTTTACAAGCAACAGGAGAGGTCATTAAATTTGATGGCTTTTTGAAATTATATTTGGAGTCGAAAGATGACGAGGATGAGGAAGAAGGTAGCAATCTTTTACCACCATTGCAAGTAGGGCAAAATTTGTCGTTGAAAGAAATGGTGGCATTGGAAAGATATTCTCGCCCTAATGCGCGTTATACAGAGGCAGCTCTTGTGAAAAAAATGGAAGAACTCGGCATTGGTCGCCCTTCTACTTACGCGCCTACGATTTCGACCATTCAAGACAGACAATATGTTCTCAAAGATAGTAAGGAAGGCGTAAAACGCGACTTAAATCGCCTATCTTTGGCAAAAGATGTGATTACGCAAAGTGTTAAATCGGAAGTTACAGGAACAGAAAAGAATAAATTATTCCCTACCGATTTAGGCAAAACCGTAACAGAATTTTTGGTTGAAGCCTTTCAAAATGTCTTGGATTACTCTTTTACGGCAAAAGTAGAGGTAGAATTTGACCAAATTGCGGAAGGAAAATTGGTGTGGCAAAAAATGATTGGCGACTTTTATACGCCTTTTGCGGCAAAGGTTTCCGAAGTGGGGCAAGATAAAACCCGCGTAAAAACGGAGCGTTTGTTGGGGGTTGATGCCGAAAGCGGGAAAAATGTCTATGCGAAAATAGGTCCTTTTGGACCGATGATTCAAATTGGGGAAACGAGCGATGAGGAGAAACCGCGTTTTGCCTCTATGCGCAAAGACCAAATTATTGAGGACATTACTTTGCAAGAGGCGATGGGCTTGTTTGTGTTACCAAGAACATTAGGCGAACACAATGGAAAAGCAGTAAAATCCGCAATTGGGCGTTTTGGTCCCTATATTCAAGTAGGTTCTGAATTTGCTTCGATTAATAAGGAAAAAGAAAGGGAGGGAATTACCGCCTATAATGTTTCTTTAGAACAAGCACTTGCCATTTTTGTTGCCAAACAAGAAGCTGATGCCAATAAAATCATCAAAACTTATACAGGTAGCACCGGCGCGAAAATTGTCATTGCAAGAGGTAAATGGAATCGCCCCTATCTGCGTTATGAAAAAGATAACGTTCCTTTGGATAAAGGGGTTGATGCAGAAGCACTTAGCCTTGAAGATTGTGAGCGTATTTATGCCGAATGGGTAAAAGCAAATCCTCCGAAAAAAGCTCCTGCGAAAGCAGCAAAGAAAAAGTAGGGAGAGGATAAATATAAGGTTTTTGGGGGAGTATTCAGTTATTATTCCATACTCAATCAAAAGGCTATTTGTAAAAAAGTTCGAAACGCTTTGAAACGTTTCGAACTTTTTACTTAATAGTAAATATAATTTTGCAAGACATTGGCAAAGTTATCGGTTGAAAAAGTGCCTTTGGGCAGCGTGTATTCCCAATTTTTGCCATTTCTATGTAATTCGAGGAACAAAAAGGTGCATTTCCCTTTCAAAAAAGTAGCATCATGCAGCGCAATTTCTGCCCAAACTTTTCCTTTTTCGTCTATTACTTGCAACTTTCCATCTTTTAATTGTCCTAAATCTTGCGCCTGAGAAATCCCTTTATGAAGCGACAAGAGAAAAACCACTTTTTGATAATGCGAAGATAATAAATCTAGGTTTATCGTAATACATTCATCGTAGCCCTTCTCTCCTCCCGTTCTGCTATCGCGATCGAGCCAAATATGACCCGAAAAATGCTTAGGAGAATTAAAAAAGATCACATCGCCTCCTGCTAGTTTTTCATCGCCTAAATTCTCTAACTTATCATATCCTTTCAATAAAAAAGCGACTAAATCCAAGTCGAAAAAATGAAAATGCAACAGACCTAGTTGTTTTAAGAACTTTGCCCACAAACTAAGTTGCGGATGCCATTGTAATTGTACTTTTAGTTGATGCACATTCGTTAAAGAAATGGCATTGGGTTTGCTTTTTGGTAAAATGGTGCGAAACATACATTCATAAAAATAAAAGATGATACATAGAATAAAAATTGTCTAGGGATAATGCCCACTTTCTATCAACTCATCGTCTGTTTGGATAGAAAATCTATTTCATAAAGGAAGGTATTCGTTTTTGTTACAAAAAAGTTTCACTTTTTCGTACATTTATTTCCTTTTATCGAAAATTCGTGTAAAAATAAGCAGTTTGAGTGTAAAATAAAGTGCCATGAAATATTTTTCCGATAAAACTCCCGTTATTTGAATTTTTATTGGATAAATGCTACCTTGCAAGCCTAATCCCTTTCAATATATGAAGCAAATCACAAGTATCACACATAATATAAAAGTAAGTGTAAAAACTTCTTTTCTGCCTCAAAATTCATCACTTAGGCATCAGCATTTTGTATTTGCCTATCAAATTGAGATTGAAAACTTGTCCGCCGAAACCATACAAGTCCTTAAACGAGAATGGTTGATTGTCAATGGCTTTGGACAAAAACAAATCGTAAGAGGGGAAGGCGTAGTAGGCGAAAAACCCATTATTGCACCGAATAAAAAGTATTCTTATATCAGTGGTACGCATTTCCCTTATACGGTAGGTTGTATGTCAGGGTTTTATGAAATTGTTCGCTTCGAAACAGGCGATATTGTTCAAGTCGAAATCCCTCAATTTGTGATGGAAGTGCCTTATATTAGAAATTAGAAAATGAAGTGTCAGTCGTCAATGAACAGTTATCAGTAAACAGAGATAAAGTATTGATAATTATCCTTTTGTAAGTAATGGATAATTAATGATTGAGAATGGATAATGACTTTAACTTGTTTATTATCAATACTTTGTGTAAGTAAATTAACCTAAACTAATTATTACCGAATACTTAACAAAAAACAACCTAAACTAATTAGTACCGAATACTTATTATTTTTCATCCTTAAATATTCTTCCCCCATGAGAACAAGTTTTTCTTTCTTTTTGTGCCTACTTTTGTTGCTTTTTGCCGAAAATAGCTTTGCACAAGTTAAATCTCCTTATAAAAAGGGCGATGTTTTGACGGTTTTTTACATTGATGGACTCAATTTTCGCAAAGAGCCTTCGATTGATTCAGAGGTGATTACGCGCCTCAATTTTGGTACAAAAGTCACCGTAATTGATGACAGCATTGGTTTTCATGCGTTTGAAGACGATTTTATTGGCGGATATATGCTCAAAGGTGCTTGGGTACTTGTAGAGTGTAAGGAGGGGAAAGGCTATGTTTTTGATGGCTATTTGTCGAGCTTAAAGATTGCAGAAATCGAATATGATGTGTATGGAAATATGAAGGAATCGTTGGAGCAAATGCTGAAAGACCAAACTGCCACCGAAGCCAAGAAAAAACACAAAAAAGGCAGGGGTGAGTACACGCTTAAAACCTATAAAAATGGCTGGACAGAAGGAATAGGTACCTATAATGATTGTCAGTACCATGAAATTCGTGTGTCGAATCTTTCTTTCAATGAAAGTTTGTTATTGGCGAGAGTGCTAGGGGCAAGCGGAGCAATGACGCGAGATGTCGAGAATAAAAATATCTATCATTTTAATAACTGCTACAGCCGAGAAGCCTTGCAGTTTGAGTATGAAGATAAAACCTTTGTGTTAAGGAATTATACCTGCCCTTTGAAATGGGAAAAGGAGTAAAGTCGTTATCAAAAAAGGGGCTGTTTAAAAAGTTCTGAACTCTTCGAAGAGTTCAGAACTTTTTATTTCACAGAACACAATAAAAAAAGGCTCTATCTCCAACCAGATAGAAGAAAACTTCCTACGACAATTCCCAATAACAGTAGCACCCATTTATAAGCAAATACTGCCCCACTATAATCTCCCGTTGCAAACATTACCCAGCCAAATATATCTGTAATTAGCAGTAATACAGGTAATATCCACACACAACACAAAATGACCCACAAAAAGAAATTATCTCGAGCCCCTGGTGCATCAAAAAGCATAGGAGACATCATGGCTATAACTCCCGCAAAAAAAATCGCTGGGATAGCTAATATATTGAGAATAAGTGCAATAACGTACATGAGGAAGATTAAATTAAGGAGTAAATGGATATAGTTTCTTCAAATTAAAGAAAAAAGGGCTAATTTTGCAAGTGCTGCTTGTTTTTTTATAATGTACCCCCCAAATTTGCAAACTTCAATGATTTCTTTGCCTTTTGTGAATATAAGCCCTTGCGCATTGTTTTTGTTTCTTTTCCCAAAATTCTCGTATCTTTGTATAAAAATGTAAAAAAATGAAACACAAACAAAAATATGCCATTGGTATTCAGTCGTTTGAGGAATTGCGAAAAGGGGGCTATGAATATGTTGATAAAACGGAACATATTTTTAATTTGGTGGATTCGGGGAAATACTATTTCCTTTCGCGCCCGCGTAGGTTTGGGAAATCGTTGTTAGTGGAAACGATGAAATGCTTTTTTGAGGGGAAAAAGCATTTATTTTCAGGGCTTTACCTTGAGGATAAGTTGGAGTTTAAGGTTTATCCTATTATTCATATTTCGTTTACGAATATTGATTTTGCGGAATTGGGTTTGCGCAAAGCCATCTTTACGGTATTAAACGAGCTTGCTAACCAAGAAAAGATTACCTTAAATCAAGAAGGGTTGGGCTTGGCTTTTCAAGATTTAATCAAAGGATTACACCAAAAATATCAAGAAAATGTGGTGATTTTGATAGATGAATATGACGCTCCAATTGTGCATTATTTGCCTGACAACATCGAACAAGCAGAAAAAAATCGTGATACTTTGAAGGATTTTTATTCCGTAGTGAAAAATTTGGACAGTTATATTCGCTTCTTCTTTTTAACGGGAATTACACAATTTTCGAGAATGTCCTTATTCTCTACTTTGAATAATTTATCAAATATTAGCGCACTTTCCCAATATAGTACGCTTTGTGGCTATACGGAAGCGGAATTGCAGCATTATTTTGGGGAGAGAATTGCGGAAATTGCAGCGGGAGAGGGAATTTCCATCGAAAAATGTTGGGAAGATATTAAGCGTTGGTATGACGGGTTTAATTTTACCCTAAAAAATGGAATAGACATTTACAATCCTTTTTCTTTGCTTTGTTTCTTGAGTTCAGGCGAATTTAATAATTACTGGTTTGAAACGGGAACGCCTAGTTTTTTGGTGAAAATGTTGCGCAAAGGCTTTCATTATCAAATAGATAATGTAGAAATGTCTTTAAACCGAATCCAAAGTTTTGAGCTGGATAATTTAGATTATGGCGCGTTATTATATCAAACAGGTTATATTACTATCAAAGGAAATACTGAAATTCGGAATCTTTTTTTAATGGGTTATCCCAACTTAGAAGTAAAAGATTCGATGTTGCAATGGCTGTTGGGCGAGTATGCAACGATTACACACGGGCAATCCAACGATTATATTTTACATTTACAGAAATATTTAACAAAACGCGATTTCCCCAAAATAGAACAATTTATGCGATCTATTTTTGCCAATGTACCTTCCGACTTATTCAAAAGCAGCCTTGAAAATTTTTATCACGCGATGGTGGTGCTAATATTTGAATTATTGGGCTGCAAAATGAACGCGGAGTCAGCGCACGCACATGGCAGAACTGATGGCGTGGCAGAAACGAAAGATAGCATTTACCTTTTTGAGTTTAAATTTAACAAATCGGCAAACGCTGCAATTAAATACATTTACCAACAAAAATACTACGAACCCCATTTATTCAAAAACAAAGACATTTTTCTAGTCGGCGTAAACTTCACCGAAAAAGCAAGGGGAATTGCACATTTTAAGGTAGAGGCGTTTAAATTGCCAACCTAATTGCCCAAAATGGGCGGAAATTTGCACATCGCCCGCCTTCTGCTTACTTTTGTTCTATGAAATTACCGCAAGAAAAAATAGAAAAAATAC
>JBJXHA010000636.1:0-14277 GCA_046160275.1 Bacteroidia bacterium
AAAAAAACTTAATCAATTCATTATCAAATACAAGCAACGCTACTAAATGAAAACAATGCGATTCATAAAAATTACGTTAAGAGCCATACTTTTTTGTTTGCTGACTATTTTAACGCAAGTGGGTGGACTTGTTTACTTAATTTCCTTTTTAACCCATAAATTGACTGACAAGTGGGTAAGCAACAATAGGCTAAAAACGGCTTACAGGATTTCTTCTTTCTTGATACTTTATGGCTTAACGACTTTTATCATCGTTCCTATCATTGCAAAACCACTGGGGCGAGTTCCGCTTCCATTCATAGAAACAAACCATCTGAAACCGCTCAACATTTTGACCTGCCTTCTCAATCGTCATTATGTTAGACCTGCATTAAAGCAGGCAGCTTTTGAAGTTGCCAAGCAAATGCACGACAAATACCCAGAGGTAACGATAAACTATTTGGACGCAAATTTTCCTTTCATGGATAAGTTTCCGCTTATTCCTCATCTTAGTCACAATGACGGCAAAAAACTTGACCTCTCATTTTGCTACCGTAACACTAAGACAGGCGAACCCACAAATGAATGTCCCTCATTTATAGGGTATGGTATTTGTGAAGATCCACGACCAGGCGAAAAAAATACGGCTGACTTTTGTGCCGACAAAGGATATTGGCAGTACAGTTTCTTGACAAAAGTGGTATCACAAGCCAACAAACAAGACTTCACCTTTGATAGCGATAAGACAAGAGAAGTAGTAAGTCTTTTTGCGGCACAGCCAAGCATTGGAAAAATATTTATTGAGCCGCATTTAACAACGCGTTTACATTTAACTTCGGATAAAATCAGGTTTCACGGTTGTCAAGCGGTTAGACATGACGACCACATTCACGTTCAACTCAAATAATAGACAAAATAATTGCTGTCACATTTCGCTACCTCTAACATACAAAGCTAACTCTCAGCGAAAGGTTGCCGTGATACCTTACTTTAAAAAATTGTAAAAGCAATGGAAAAGACGACAAACATCATCACGATACATTCGGTTGAAGAAATACCTGCACTTGAAGCAATTCAAGCAATGCCACGTGGGCAGACATGGAAACTTATTTTTGAAAAGGAGGTTCAAGGGCAAAGAGAAGCGATTGGGCAAAAACTAAAAGATGAACTTTTAGGTTTTCAGGTGGGCATACATAGAACTCCACCAGAGATAAATATTGTGAAACTCATAACAGACGAAGAAATTGATGTAAACCAAGATTTCTTTGAGCAAACTGCAAAGGATTACCGAGAATTAGCAGGGAAATTACTGTTTAAGTTGGTGGACAAATATGACTTGAATTTGAATAAGGACTTTCCACTGAAAACGTTCAATGAGCTAAAACGAAGCGAAAGACAAATTGGCAAAGTGGAAGGCTGGAAATATTATGTTCACGGGTTTCATTGTGGTTTTGAAAACCATAAAACAGGGCAACAAATAGAAACTCCCCTTATTTTTGGGCTTGAATTTGGTGATTTAGATCCCTACTTTTTCTCAAGGTTTATTAAATCGACTCCCCAATACAGACCCTTACCTGTGGAAATTTTTGTGGATTATGCAGATGGGCTAAGAATAAACCAAAGAATGGTTGCGCTTGGCAAATTTGAAAGGATAAATTCAAATATTGGAAATCATTATGGTGTTGTAGTTGCTGATAGAGAGAAAGTTGAGATTAAATCCTATTTGGACTTAAGGAATGAATAATGGAGTTTGAAAAATTGACTCAACAAAATTAGGGATAAGATTAAGGTATGACAGAAGGATGGATAAGTTTCATATTATGGGTTTTTCTCGCATAGTTAATTGACAAAATCATTCATTATCATCAAAATAAACAAAATATAATGCAAGAAAAGGAAATAAGCATAGCCTGTGAAGATGGATTTACTTTGTCGGGAACAATCTTTGAACCGAGTGGAGGTATCAAAGCTGCTGTGATGATTGCGCCTGCAACAGGCATAAAAAAACAATTTTACAAATCCTTTGCAAAGCATTTATGCGAGCAGGGATTTGCGGTTTTGACTTTTGATAATAGGGGCATTGGGCAATCTATGGGAGAATCTATCAATGCTTCCCAGCCTTCTTTAACCCATTGGGGGAGGCTAGACATGACTGCCGTTCTCGAATATTTGATAGCAAAATTTCCAAACCTTGAATATCATTTAGTAGGACATAGCGCGGGCGGGCAATTAGTAGGCTTGATGAAAAATGCGAAGAAATTAAAGTCTATGTTTAACTTTGGCAGTTCATCGGGGAGTTTACAGTATTCCAAATTTCCTTTTAGGTTAAAATCTGCCTTTTGGCTCAACTTTTATATCCCTATTAATAATCTTCTGTTCGGACATACCAAATCTCAATGGTTCGGAATGGGAGAGCCGCTCCCCAAAGAAGTGGGCAAAGAGTGGGCAAAATGGTGTAATGGAAAGGGATATGTAAACGTGGATTTGAATACGAAAATAAAGGAACATCTTTACGATGAATTGAATTTCCCTACCCTTTGGGTTCATGCCAAAGACGATGAGATAGCCAATGATGAAAACGTGAAAGACATGATAAGGGTTTTCCCTAACATTCAATACAAAATCATTTCCCTTTCGCCAAAGGATTATGGATATAAAGAGATTGGGCACATGAGTTTTTTTAGCTCAAAAAAGAGTCAACTTTGGCAGTTGGCAGTGGATTGGTTAGGGGGAAAGTATAAAATGAAAGGGTAAAAAAGAAAAACTTGCATAACAACTTAAAAGCGTTTATCTTTGTGATAAATCCGAATAAGGCAAATTATAGCAGTGCTAACATTTATTAGTTAGCTACTTTAACATACGTTGAATAAGCCGATTAAGTACACGATAGGAGTTAGTTTATGTTAATACCTTTCTTCAAAGTATTGATAATAAACAAATTAACATTATCTTCCATTTTCAACTATTAATTATCCATTACTTAAACTGTTCAACCTCTCATCTAACTATCATTTCTCACTATTTTAAAAAGTTATTTAATGAAAAATTTACTTACATTTTTAGGTATTATAAGTGCCTGCTTTTTTACTTCTCTAACTGCTCAAACGAATGTATTTACAGGATTGAAAGCCTATTATCCTTGCACTGGAAATATGCAAGACAGTAGCGGCTATGGGCATCATGGAACGCTTCTTCATGGGGCAACTTTTACCACAGATAGGTTTGGCAATCCTAATTCCGCGCTTTATCTTGATGGAGTAGATGATTATGTGGAGCTTATAAGCAGCGCAGCTATGCGTCCCAGCGATTTTCCGATGACAATTTGCGCTTGGGTAAAGCCTTCTTCTTCCCTTGTTTCTACAGGAATTGTTTTTGCAAATACAGAAATGGACCTGCAGTATGGCGGGCAGTGGTTACAAGTAAATACCATTATCCCCGATCAAACCTCTTCCAATTACGGTACTGCGAATAATTCTACCAGTGCATCTTCAAGAAGAGCCAAAAGAGCGCAAGGAATTATCTGTGATGACGACTGGCACTTTATTGGAACGGTTATTCATGGGCTAAATGACATCACCTTGAAAATAGATTGCAAAGAATATCCTAGTTATTATAGTGGTACATTAGCGGGTACATTTACTTATACAACTACGCAAAAAGGGAATATTGGTCGCCTACACATAATATCACAAGCAGCTGAATATTATAAGGGCGCAATAGATGAGGTACGTTTCTATGACCGAGCTTTGACGAATGTAGAATTAGCCTTGCTTTGTTCTGCTGGACCTACCTCTGTTAAAACGCCTAGCTTTAATGATTATCTTAGTTGTTACTTTACGAATGAAGACAATCAGTTGGTTATTTCAGCTGACCCTTCTGCCAAAACAGAAACTTTAAAAATTCGCATTTCTAATATGTTGGGGCAGGTAGTTTGGGAGCAAAACGCCCTCTCTAGTTCTAATTTTGAAGGTAGATACACACTTGATAACTTAGCATTGGGTTTTTATGTACTTACAGTTGAGAATGGAAAGAATAAAATTTCGCAAAAGTTTATAAAATATTAATAACTTTATATAAGTTACTCAAGTTACGCAGAGGTGTCATTGCGAGCAAGTGAACGAGAAAAAACGAAACGTAGTGAAGTTTTTTTGAGTGAACGAAGTGAAGCAATCCTACTTTGTGTAAAAACACAGCTTATCCATTATGTTCATACTGGGTAGGATTGCTTCGCGGCTCTCGGTCAAAATTTCTTCACTTTGCTACGAAATTTTTCCCTCGTTTGCTCGCAATGACAGCGACTTTAACGCATTTGCGTAACATGAGTAAGTTAGCAAAAATGCACAACAGCTACTTCTTGCTGTTGTGCATTTTTTGAGTAATATTGATTGAAATATCCTATTTATCCGAAACCAATGCGTAAAACGTTAATAACAAACCAATGAAAATGATTCAGCTTCTATTTCTATCGATTCTTTTGATAACTACCATATGATGAAATAATGAGCCTAACTAAAAATATTTTACAACTTAAAGAAACTGAGGTAGTTGTATTAATTGAGAAAAGAATAAAGGGATATCAATGAATATATGGCTGAAAAGCATAAATAACTACTTAACAATGGAATATAAAAAAAGGGTGATCATTAGTGGTGGTGGGCCAACAGGTTTGGTTTTAGCCAATTTGTTGGGGAAGTTGGGCGTAAGAACCCTCATAATAGAAAAAGAAGCGTCAGTCTTTTCTATTCCTCGTGCTACCCATTTGGACGAAGAAACTTTGCGCAATTTTCAACTAACTGGACTAATACCTGAACTCATAAAGCATACAGTACCTGTTGGGGTGATGCAGATTGTGTCTGAAAGCGGTGAAATTATGTTAGAAGAAAAAGTGATGCAACCCAACTCTGTTCATAATTACGCAGGCTCTCGCTTTTTTGACCAGCCTGCGTTCGAGCAAATTTTATGGGAGGGGCTAAGCCATTTCCCTCATGTGGAAATATGGAGAGGATTTGAAACCATTCAAGTAAGTCAAAACATTGATAATGTTTCAGTTACGATTCAAAATACGACAACTAAAGAGGAGATAAAGTTAGGGGGTGAGTGGCTCGTTGCTTGTGATGGAGGGAGGAGTTTTGTGCGGACTTTCTTAGATATCCAAATGGAGGCGTTCGACGAAAGAAAAGATTGGATAATTGTAGATACACTTCTAAAAAAAGAAGAGGATGCTCACTTATTACCAAGCTGTTTTTCTTATTTTTTGAAAAAGCCAAGACTGCATCTCTTTGCTTATGGTATAGGTAAAAATAATCGTTGGGAATTTCCTTTACATAAAGAGGAAGAAATGCCCAAGGAAGAATTGATTAAATCTTGGGTAGCAGATTATATTCCTTTGGAAAAGATAGAATTTACCCGCATTGCCAAATATTCACACAATACATTGGTGTCAGAAAAATGGCGCGATGGAAGAATATTTCTGGCGGGTGATGCAGCACACCTGATGCCCCCTTTTGCAGGTCAGGGCTTGTGTTCAGGTGTGAGAGATGCTGTGAATTTGGCGTGGAAACTGAACCAAGTGTTGGAAGGGAAATCTCCCGCTTTATTAGATACCTATACATTAGAGCGCAAACCCCATTTATTACAGATTTTCAAAAGGACATTATTCTTGAGCCATAATTTACACGTAGAAGGGTTTCTTAAAACACTCAAACGCGAAATTCTTATTAAAACCGTTTCCTTTTTTTCGTCTATCAAGGATCTTATAAGCGAAAAAATTAACATACCCGATAAAATTTCAGACGGATTCCTTTATGAAAAATCGGTATTGGCGGGAGAACACCTTCCACAATTTACCGTTTTTAATGAACAACTCACAGATGATATTATCGGCTATCAATTTGCTTTGATAGCAAGAACAAATACTTTCACTGAGTCGCAGATAATGACATTAAAAGACAAAAATGTTTTCATTTTAAGCGAGGAAATAGACATAGAGACAACTCCTTTTCCTAATTGGCTCGCAGAAAAACAAACCGACTTTGTGATAGTTCGTCCAGATAAAATCATTTTTGGAGCAGGTAAAAAAGTAGATTTTGAGAAAATAGTTGCCGCTCTAGTAAATTAAGTCAAATTTCAATTTGTATGATTTACGATTGAGAAAATCCAATCTATTTCAAAATTTATCTCTAAAAAAAACCGAACCCTCCCGCTTGGGATAGGCTCGGCTATGTAGTATCTTTGCTGAATCTGGTTAAGTATTCAGTAAGAATAAGTTTATGTTAATATCTTCATTTAATATACTGAGAATAAACAAGTTAATATCATTTTCCATTCTCAATTATTAATTATCCATTACTTATGCCAACAAGGTTGCTACGGCGGCGGTTAGCATTTCGTTTACTAATTCTTTGCTTGAGGCTTCGCAATACACGCGCAATACGGGTTCTGTACCTGATGGGCGCACCATAATCCAAGCATCGCCTGCAAAATGATATTTGTAACCGTCTAGGTCTTCCATTTTTTCGGCAGTGTACGCGCCAAATTGTTGGAATTTCCCTTCTTTACAAGCGGCAATCACGCTTTGTTTCTTTTCTTCGGTCAAACGTAAGTCATTTCTGCCAAAATAGAAGCTCCCTACCAAATCGTAAATTTCTTGTACTAATTGCGTCAAAGATTTTCCCGATTTTGCCATTAATTCCATGATTGTCAAGCCAATGAAAATACCATCGCGCTCAGGAACATGACCTGCAATCGCAATACCGCCCGATTCCTCGCCCCCCACAATCACGTTTTCATTCAACATGATTTCGCAGATATATTTGAAACCAATTTTTGTTACTTCATTTTCTAAACCATAATGTTCGCACAAGCGTTGAATCTTTTTGGTACAAGAAAAAGTACTTACTACCTTGCCTTTCAATCCTTTATGATTGACCATATAATGAATCAATAGCAACAAAATATGGTGAGAATCCACAAAATTTGCATTTTCATCATACAAGCCAATGCGGTCTGCATCGCCATCTGTTGCTAGCCCTACTTGAATTTTCTCTTGCTTGATTAAATCCTCAAAAACGTGCAAATTTTTCTCAATCGGTTCGGGAGCCGTGCCTTTAAAAGAAGGATTAAAGTCGCAATGTAGGCGAACCGCATCAGGCAAAATTTTACGAATAACGTTTTGTCCTGCCCCATACATCGCATCGTAGCCAATTTTAATACCCGATTCACGAATGAGTTTTAGGTCAAAAGATTCCTTTATGTGATTGATATACAAGGCTTCCATGTCATAATATTCAATCATTTTGGATTCTACCAACGCCGAAAATTTATCTTCATAAACAGGCACTTCATCTAAAATTTGATCCTCCACCGCCGTTATCATGCTTGGAAAAGCAGGGCCACCATAATGTCCTTTGATTTTATAGCCCGAATATTCGGCAGGGTTGTGAGAGGCTGTCAAAATGATACCCGCACTTGCTTGACGTTTGAAAGTAGCCAAAGAAATCATCGGCGTACTCACAAAATTAGGCGAAAGGAAAACTTTGATACCATTTTGGGCAAAAATATTGGCAGCGTGTTCGGCAAATAATTTCCCATTAAAACGGCAATCATAACCCAACATAATGCTTGGATTTGTATAACTTGCTTTTAACCAAGCAATTGTAGCTTGCGTCACACGCGCCAAATTATCGAAAGTATATTCTTTCGCAATAATTGCACGCCAACCATCGGTTCCAAATTTAATCTTTATCATATTTTTCGTAAGAAGTGTTTAGGTAAGTCATTTAGGGCGCAAAATTGCACATTTTTCGTTGGAATGAAAAATGTTTTGGGGGGAAAAGCTCACTTTCTATTTTCCCTTGTTGTGCCACTCAAAAAAAACGGAATTACCCGCAAACGCAGCCAATAAGCCAACTAACAAGGCAAGTACATTTGCCCAAGTCAGCCATTTTTGCCAAAAAAGAAAAGATATTTTCATAAAAAAGAGGAAGTGAAAGACAAAGATAGGCGAATAAGCGGAATATTGCCTAAAAAATATTTTTCAAAGCGTAAGAAAAAATAAAAATACCTATTGATTATTAATTAATTAACTTTTTAAAGCCTCTTTGAATGCGTAAGAAAAAGAGAAAAACAACTTGCAAACCCGCTTTTGTCTTATGACCTTTGTCTAAGCAATACGAGAAAAACCATTTAAACATAAAAACAACCCAAAAGCACTAATAATTTAACCGTTGATAACAAAAAAAAAAGAAGGAAAACACATTTTACCTACTTTTACAATCTCAAATAAATATATCTTACTTTAAACTTTAAACCAAAATGAAAAAATTATTTTTGCTTTGCACAATTTTCCTGCTTACGCTATCCTTAACGATGGCACAAAGTGGTTTGCAAGTCGCCATAAGTGCTACTCCTTCTTGCAATAACGATGGAACGGCTACGGCGACTGTAGCAGGTGGAGTTCCGCCTTATACCTACAGCTGGAACTTGCCTGCGGCAACAGGAACAGCGAGTACGCAGACTGTTATGAACCTACCTGCGGGTTGGGTAAATGTTTATGTTATTGATGCGGGAGGCTTGGTTGGTATTCAGTGGGGACAAGTTCCTCCTAGTGTTTATTTGGACATGGATTCTAGCGTTTTTGCCATCTGTCCTGCTACTACTGCCACAGTAGGAGTAATAATATCAGGCGGCACTGCTCCTTTTTCGTTTCAGTGGAGCAATGGCGCAACAACGCCCTCAATTACTGGGTCTTTAGGAAATACCTACTCGGTGATTGTTACAGATGCCACAGGTTGTACGGTAAATTCGCTTGACCAATGGCAAGCAAGTACAGTATTTTCCCAAACCACTATGACAGTTTCTATACCTACAACCCCTGCTAATTGTGCAAACGGAACGGCTACTGTGAATGTAACAGCTGTAGGAAATACGATTCCACCTTATACTTATTCTTGGTCGAACGGGCAAACTACACAAACAGCGACTAATCTCGTGGCATATCAAAGCCATCAAGTATGGATTACAGATGCACAAAGCTGTGTGGAGCAGGAGTGGGTGTATGTTTCTACGAACACCTTTTTGCAAGCTAGTGGAACCTCTACCTCTGAGTATTGTGATGATTTGAATGGAACGGCAACTGCCTACATTTCGGGTGGAACTGCACCTTACACTCATTCATGGAATACAGGACAAACTACACAAGCGATTGCGAATTTGGCTGATGGCTATTATAATGTATGGATAACAGACGCGAATAGTTGTGTGGGGCAGTATTCGGTAAGTGTGACAGAAAATACGCCCCTTAATTTTAGCTATAACATTAACCCTACGGCTTGTTCTACGGCAAATGGGCAAGCGACTGTTACGCCAACTTTGGGGACTTCCCCTTACACCTATTATTGGAATACAAATCCTCCTCAAATGACTGCAACTGCAACAGGCTTAGGGGAAGGAACTTATCAAGTAACGGTTTCAGATGCAGCAGGTTGCGATAAAACTGCCTTTGTTTCGATTCCTAATGCTTCTACCATTTCTCTGAACCCCTATTCCTCTCAACCAGAAACTTGTAATCAACAAAATGGCGTAGCAGTTGCAAATGCTTCAGGTGGAGTTGCTCCTTTGGCATATAGTTGGTCGAATGGACAAACAACAGCAAATGTAATAGGCTTAAACTCAGGTTATTATAGTGTTACTGTAACTGATGCGGCAGCTTGCCAAAGAACGAAGTGGGTGAATATATCTCACAATTCCCTTATTTCTCTTATGGCAAACACTACACCCGCTTCTTGTATTTTTAATGCAGATGGAAGCGCGACCGCAAATGTGCTGGGAAGTGGCACAGCACCTTATACTTATTATTGGTCAACTGGGGCGGGAAATGTAGCCACTGCCACTAACTTATTACCGGGATATTATAGCGTAAGTGTAACAGATGCGGCAGGTTGTACGGCTTATGCTTGGGCAAATGTAGGCAATTCAAATACGCAAGTGTGTGAGGTGCAAATAGATGGGAAAGTGTATTTTGACCAAAACCAAGACTGTTTTCACAACCCTTTGGTCGAACCCTTGCTCAAAAATGTGTGGATAGAAGCGCAGCCCAATGGAGGCATGAAAATGACGAATCTACAAGGGCAATATCATTTTGACCTGCAACCCAATACTTATACGGTGGTGCAATATCTTCCTACTTGGGGAACACAAACCTGCCCTGCCACAAATCCTGTGGTTACTTTGCCAACGGCGGGAATGATACAAAATAATGTGGATTTTGCTGATGATTTTGTGCCGATTCAAGACATTTCAATTTATGGAACAAGTTTGGGCTTGCCTCCTCGCCCTGGATTTCCTTATAATCAACGTATTCACTTAAGCAACCCTGGTGTACTGATGGCAAATGGTACGGTAACTTGTGTGCATGATGCAAATGTTACTTTTACAGGCTCAAACCCTTCGGCATCAAGCTATGACCCTCTTACAAGAACGATTACGTGGAATTATACTTTGCTACAAGGCTTTTATGACGCGCAAACTTTTGATGTGTACTACCAAGTGCCAACGACTACCCAAGCAGGAACGATTTTATACTTTGAGTATCAGGCAAATCCTTTAGTTGGGGACAATACCATTTGGAACAATCAAGATAACTACCTTGTAAATGTAGTTGCTTCTTACGACCCCAATTATATGGAAGTTAGCCCGAAAGGAAATGGCGCAGAGGGCTACATCAATTATACGGACAGTGTGTTGACTTATACCACACATTTCCAAAATACAGGTAACTTCTTTGCCACTTTTGTACGACTTGAAATTCCTTTAGATATGGATTTGCGTACCAATTCGATTGAGATTTTGGCGGCAAGTCATGAGCCATATCGCGCCGAAATCACACCGAACAATATGCTAATCATCTATTTTGACAATATTAATCTGCCCGATAGCTTTTCAAATCCGATAGGAAGTTGTGGCTTTGTTACTTTCCGCCTTCATTTAAAAGAAGGGCTGGCAAATGGCACGCAAATTATCAATCATTCGGAAATTATCTTTGATTATAACGCGCCTGTCATTACAAATGAGGTGATTAACACCATAAAAGGCACGATTTCGGTAGATGATGAGGCAAATAAAACCCATTTTAAACTCTATCCAAATCCTACACAAAACGAAATACAGGTAGAATTTGGCGAAGCGCAAGCCGAAAATATCCTAGAACTTTACAATGTCTTAGGCGTAAAAGTGAAAACCTTACAAGCGGAAAAGGGCATAGCAAAACTAACAGCATCTATCCAAGACTTAACAGCAGGCATTTACCTATATAAAGCAATCGTAAACGGTGAGCAGCAACAAACAGGAAAAATTATCAAACAATAACTTCCTGCAACGTGAAAAATGAATAAAGATTATGATGCGTATGGTAAGCGTGAAGGCGAGAGTTTTCACGCTTTTTGGTTATAAAGATAATGAATTATAGCAATAAACTGTTTCTGTTTCATAGTTAGGCATTCTTACTTCTTCCCGCTCCTCTATTTTTGCTAATTCTTTTTTTTGATTTGCTGGAGTTAACGTTTGAAAGTTCTTAACAAGCCTTTTATAACCCTTGTCATCAAAAACAATACAATTTACTTTGCCAACGCTTTCAAGGCGGTATAATTTAGCAAGTGCCTCACCTATCATAGTATATTCTTCAAATACTTCTGATTTAGGTTTGTAGTACATTATCTTTCCACTATGAAAGGCTATTTTGACAGGAAAGCCCTTACTCTTACAAGTTTTAATAACCTTTTTTGCGCAATTAAATGCGTTTTTAAACGATTTATCTATCGTATCATTAAAAAATGGCTTACCAAATACGCAAATAATTCCATCACCTATTAGTTTTTCTACCGTTCCATTATGTTCATGGATAATTTTAGTTACTGTTTGGTAATATTTATCAAGTAATTTAGATAAGTCCTTAACATTTTTCGTAAGATGATTCTTTACAAAATCTTCGATGTCAATGAATAATAGCGAAACGGTAACGTTGTTGGGTTTATTGAAAAACGCTTTTAATTTCTTAGCATCTGAACATCTATGAGAAAAAGAAAAACCATCTAATTGTCCCGCTAACCCTTGTTGATTATGGTTCTCGGCTAATTCAACTAATTTTTTAATATTTGGCATAAAACAAACTAATCTAAATGACAAATGTAATGCTGAAGTCAAAGCTATTTACGTCAAAAACGCCATTGCCAGCATTACATTTACAAGCCTACCAATAAACATATCTTGGTTCAAAAGTTGGTGTGTTCCACAAAATATTATTTGCATTGTATCTAAGAAACACTAATTTTACATTTCCAAAGTTTTGAATATCTTTGTTTTTAACCTCATGTATCCATTTTTTCCTAGTCTTGTTTACATAATTAAAAACACATAAATCAAGTTGAATACCAAACCAATAGAACGAAATAGCATTCACCTCTGAAACACTCTCTAATCGGTACAATTCTGTTAAAGTATTACCAATCATAGTATATTCTTGAAAGTTCTCGGTTGGAGGAGAATAATACATTACTTCCCCAAAATGATAAGCTATTTTAACGGGAAAACCTGCTTCACAACAAGTATGAACTATTTTTTGAGCACAAATAAAAGCCCAAAATATTTCATCTTCAAACTCTTCATCTGAAAAAGGTTCGCCAAACACACAAATAATACCATCACCAGTTAAACGCTCTACCTCGCCACCATATTCATAAATAATAGGGACAACCGTATTATAATATCTATCCAAAAAATCAGATAATTCTATAGGTTGCAAATTGCCATATTGCTTCGTAAAATCTGCAATATCAATATAAAGCAGCACCACTTCATACTTTTTACGTTTGTCAAAGCAATCACTTATTTCACTATCAATGACTGCATTAGGGACAAAACTAAAACTCTTTTCTAGCCTCTTGAGAGTAAAACCATGTAACCCACTAGGTTTTACTTTATTGTATTTTTTTTGAAGGGCAACTAATTGTCTAAGGTTGGGCATATTTTTATAAGTGTGAATAATCTCTTGTATTAGTGGAAACTTTAACAGCAACAGAATTTACTCCTTTTTTTAAGGGGAGTTTAATATCAGCCCAAAACTCCGTTGGATAATAATATTGCTGTGATTTGATGTTTTTTTGCACTAACTTATTATATACTTTTTGGCTAATAATGATTTGATTATTAGCCTTATCACTGTAATAACTTGCATAATTGCAAGCCTCACCTAACCAAATTAAGTCCTGCGTATTAATATCTCTCCCTTTCCCAACTTTGACTACTAATGTTTCTCCTGTTTCTATTCCTATGCCATAACGTATAGGTTTAATCATAGGACTAAATTTTGTATTTAAGTCCTTTTCTATGGCAAACCCAATGTAAAAAGCTGTTTCTACTGCATCATTTTCCTTATTTGAGCCTGCAAATACCCCCATTACTCTATCACCGTCAAAAGAGCGAACGGAGCCACCCATAGTTTGTATAATGCGTACACAAATTTCATGAAAACTCTCATAAATTTTTGCTGCTTTTTCTTCGCCATAATTACTTACTAAACGGCTAGATTCTCTTATATCAATAAAAATAAAACAAAAATCCCCTGATGCGCCAGTATTGCCAAAAGTTAACTTAGGATAACTTTCAACACTCGGTACATTATTCACTTTGAATATCTCGAATACAGTCTTGATGTAAGTATCAATTTTGTTTTGAATGTCGGTTCTAATTCCCATAAAATATTTTTATTTAGAAAGTGAAAGAAAACTATATAATTCACCAATCAACGCAATTGTAGTAGCAACAAGAAAAGCTACTTTTGTTGCGTGCATTGCCTTATTGAATAAAATAAACTTTTGTAATGCTATATTTGAATTGATAACGATTTGATTAGCAAGATGTAATTCGAGTTTTTTATTTTCGGAATGTGTTAATGTGTATTGAGTTTGCATTTCAGAAACTACCTGTTCTGCTGAGAGTTGAGCTAAATCACCAAAAAAAATAAGATTGAGGCTATTAGGAGACTTATTTTCCCAAATAGGTATCTCGTTTGGATTGTATTTAGCCGAAATGGACTCTATTACATTCCAAAGGGAACAGAAACTACATATAACAAAGAGGACAATGGCGAATTTTAAACAAGAATGATTAGGTACTTCATATAAATCTTTATAAGCAGCAGCTATTCCTATAATAGAGCCACTATTTAATACTAATAATCCTGCATTTTTGGCTTCTGCAAATTTTAGCCATTCGATGACAAGGGTTAAGGTTTCTTTTAATTTA
>JBJXHA010000637.1:0-3595 GCA_046160275.1 Bacteroidia bacterium
TAATGGGCTGAATTTCAGCAAATAGTAATTGTTTATGGTCTTCAATTCCTAATTCTGTTCTAATTTTTTCATAAGAAAATTGACTGTATGCCATAATTTTATCTATTTTATTTATTTAATCCTTAAAAATGAGAATCAACAAGTGCCCTTTTTAGGAAAAAGGGGCACTTGTTAGTTATTCTTTTCTCAAATTTACGCATAATTTCTTTGACTACGTTGGATAAATTCGTAGTCCAAATTTTCTTTATGCAAAACGGGAGAGTTGTTTTTGCCTGTATATTGCCATGCGGCAGCGTAAGAAAATTCCGCATCATTACGTTTTGCTTCGCCTTCAAACTCATATTCTTCGCGGAAATGACCACCACAAGATTCTTCTCTATGATGTGCGTCTTGTATCATCAATTTTCCTAATTCGAAGAAATCAGCTACGCGCCAAGCCTTTTGTAACTCAGGGTTATACCCTGATTCTGAACCTGTTATACTTACATTTTGATAAAAATCTGCCTCTAAGTCTTGCACAATTTTCAAGCCTTTTTCCAAGCCTTCTTTTGTGCGCGAAATCCCACAATAATCCCATATTGCCTTGCCCAAAGTGCGATGAAAATCATCTACCGTTTTTGGATTTTTAGCCGTTTTACCGATTGCCATTAATTGGGACATCATCAGTTTGCAAGCATCTTCAGCTTCTTTGAAAGCAGGGTGTTCTGTGGTCATTTTCCCTGCTTCTTTCAACCCTAAACCCTTTTCTCCATCAGCCAAATAATCTCCAATCGTAAAAGGAATCACAAAATAACCATCTGCCAAGCCTTGCATTAAAGCAGAAGCCCCCAAACGATTTGCACCATGGTCAGAAAAATTCGCTTCGCCTAAGGCATAAAGTCCTGGTATTGTGGTCATTAGGTTATAATCCACCCACAAACCGCCCATCGTATAGTGAACGGCAGGGAAAAGTACCATCGGTTCTTCGTAAGGATTACGGTCAGTGATACGCTGATACATATCAAACAAGTTACCATATTTTGCAGCAACTGTATCTTTGCCCAAACGTTTGATAGCATCTCTAAAATCCAGATAAACGGCATCTCCCGTTTCCAAAGCCGAATGACCTAAGTCGCAGACATTCTTGGCATTACGCGCTGCAACATCACGCGGAACGAGGTTACCAAAGGCTGGATAACGCTCCTCCAAATAATACCAACGGTCAGTTTCAGGAATGTCATTGGGGTGGCGGCGGTCGCCTTTTTTGCGAGAAACCCACACGCGCCCGTCATTTCTAAGCGATTCCGACATCAAGGTTAATTTTGATTGATGCGTTCCCATAACAGGAATACTTGTCGGATGGATTTGAACATAACACGGATTCGCAAATAAAGCTCCTTTTTTGTGCGCACGCCAAGCCGCAGTTACATTCGAGTGCATGGCATTGGTTGAAAGGTAATAGACATTGCCATAACCACCTGTACACAACAAAACCGCATCAGCAGCGTATTTTTCAACTTCTCCTGTTACCAAATTTTTCACAATGATGCCTCGCGCTTTGTCATCAACCACCACCACATCTAACATCTCACGGCGCGTATAAGACTTTACTTTACCCAATCCAATTTGGCGATTAAGCGCAGAGTAAGCACCTAACAAAAGCTGTTGCCCTGTTTGTCCTTTGGCATAAAAAGTACGCGAAACTTGCGCTCCCCCAAACGAGCGATTGTCCAAATAACCACCATATTCGCGGGCAAAAGGAACACCTTGTGCAACGCATTGGTCAATGATATTTACACTGACTTCTGCCAAGCGATGTACATTTGCTTCACGTGCGCGATAATCACCGCCTTTAATCGTGTCATAAAACAAACGATAGACGCTATCACCATCATTTTGGTAGTTTTTTGCCGCATTAATCCCTCCTTGTGCCGCAATCGAATGCGCACGACGAGGGCTATCTTGGAAGCAAAAAGTAGAAACATTGTAGCCAAGTTCAGCCAAAGAAGCCGCCGCCGAAGCCCCTGCAAGCCCCGTACCGACAACGATAATGTTGTACTTACGCTTATTGGCAGGATTCACCAATTTAAGATTAAACTTGTGCTTAGTCCATTTTTCCGATAACGGACCCGCAGGAATTTTGGAGTTGAGTTGCATATATGTGAATGATTTATTTATATTTTATACGCTAATTTTTCTAGCCAGCCACCAAATAATAAACAGGAATCAAAGCGAAAAGCAAGGGAATGATGATACAAAATGCCAAGCCTGCTTTTTCGATGAGGGGGGTGTATTTTTTGTGAATTAAGCCTAAGGTGCGGAAGGCTGATTGAAAGCCGTGGTTGAGGTGAAAGCCTAAAAGTGCCATACCTGCCACATACAATAACACAATCCACCATTCTTTAAAAGCAAGGGCAGTAATTTTGAACATAGAAAGTGCGGGTACTTCCACAATGCCTTCTTTTTCCAATAATCCGATATTTTCTTTTGTAACATATTGATTTGCACCAACTAAAACAGCTCCATCTTTTGCTTTTACGTCTGCGGTTACTTTCCACGTTTCTGCTAAGGCTGTTTTTGCAGGAGTCATTTCCCCACTTGCATAGTGAAATTTACCCCAAAACATCACGAGGTGCATAATCAAAAAGAGTAAAATCACCGAACCTGTCATACCCATATTGCGAGATGCCCAACTACTACTCGCGCTTTCTTTGTGGTTGGCATATTTTTCGGGGCGAGCAGATGCGTTGAGCTGTGTAAGTCGAACAGCAAAGAGAATGTGTAGCAAAAAACCCGCAAGCAGGATAAATTCAGAGGCTTTGATAAGCGGACTAGTCGTCATAAATTGCGTGTAATCATTAAAAGCCTTTGCATTGCCTGTAAAAAGTTGCAAATTCCCTAGCAGATGAATGACTAAGAACGACACCAAGAAAAGCCCTGTTAATGCCATAACTAGCTTTTTCCCAATCGAATACGCGAATATCATTTTGGCGTTACTCATTTGTTTGTTAATATTTTATAATGTTATGAATGATTGACTTGACTGATAAAACTGGCGCAAATTAATTTTATCTTGTATAAATAACAAAAAAATCTAGGAATTTGTTCCCTAGATTTTTATTTCTTTTCCGTTAGCATTTTGGGGTTCTAATTCAAATTGCATTGGCTCAAATACAAGTCTGTATTTTTCATCTAACACACTTGCGTTGAGGAAATTTGTATTTCCATCAAAAAATTGTCCGCGTCCTTCGTGAATATGTCCAAAAATATGGTATTTGGGTTGGATTTCCTGCACTTTTTTTAATAAATCACGACAACCTACAGGGCTGTTATCCCGCACCACCTTGTCCAAAATGCCATAAGGAGGCCCATGTGTGATAAGAATATCCGTATTTTCAGGGATTAATGCCCAGTGTTTTCGAATTTCCTCGCCTCGTTTTCGGTTAAAAGCCCAGTCAAAAAACCAAGGTTGAATGGGAGAACCCCAAATATTAATTCCTTCTATCTGGCAACCGCTATCATTTAGGTAAATTACATTATCGGGAATTTCTGCTTGAACATCATAAACAGAATATTTCTCAAAGAAAAAGTCATGATTTCCTGCAATCATCACCTT
>JBJXHA010000638.1:0-7822 GCA_046160275.1 Bacteroidia bacterium
AAGACAGCTCCGTTCCTACCCGCGTTTACTTTGACAAAAGCTACGAGCGTTTAAAACAAATCAAAATTGACCATTCTCGTGACCCTTATAATCATTTTAGGTCGAGAAAGACGATAATGTAGAAAAAGATAGCGTTTTAGGGGGCGCAATTTTCTGAAAAGTTGCGCCCCCTTTGCTTTTGATTTCTTCCTTTTTTCCCTAACTTTGCCCCATAAAAATCAAAGAAAATGGAAACACCAAAATTTGATACTATTGAAGAATTGCATGAGTATGTGTTTCAGATGTTGTATGCACAACATAAGAAAGATAATTCGTTTATGTTTACGATGCGTGATGTAAAAGATTTTAAGGGGAAAAAGAAAGACATAACGGGCAATAAGTGGTTTTATGGTGAAGAAAATTCCGCTGCATTCTCTTTTTGGGCTTTTGAAGAAGATTATACAAATTACCATTGCCACGATGGGCTTTATCCCCTCTACTTTTCGATAGATATAAAAGGGCGATTACAATTAAGAATTTGGGATGATATATTTAGTGAGTTACGTTTAAGCGAATCATTTTATTATGAAAAAATTAAAAGCATAAAGAAAAATGATGAGGTTTTGTTAGTTAAACATTATTCGTCCATTTCTCTAAGTTCAATGCTTTATGACAAGGAAAAAATAGATACTGCTTTGTCAAGAAACACGATTACTAGCAATTCTCCCATCTCTTTCATAGATACAGATATATTTGATAGTCAGCTAGAAACAATTTTAAAAGTTAGAAGGGATATAAAACAAAAAAAGAAAGAACTGCAAGTGCCGATAGAACCAAAGCATCGTTCGGCTGATAATTATTCACCAAATTCTTGGGTAAATAGATATCGCCTAGCTGATAACTATTTACTAAGCTTTTCTCTTAATTCTTTAACGCTTCTAAACATTGGTCATTTCTCCTCTATTCACCTTGATTTATCAAAAAAAATCACCTGTTTCATCGGCGAAAATGGTAGTGGAAAATCTACGATTTTGAGGGCGTTGGGGTTGGCATTAGCAGGGACAAATGAAAAACGCATCAATGCAAAACATTCAAATATCGTTAATCTTTTGAAAATTAAAGGATTAGATGCGGAAAGTAAAACGGAAAACTATGAGTTTAAAGGGGAAATTTGCTTAACATATAACGAAAATCTCCAAAATAAGGTTCAACTTCAATTTCAATATGGCGATTTGGTGGTAAAAGAAGAAGGAGATTATAAAAATGTGCAAGACCTTTATTATTTTCCACAATTAATTTTGGCTTTTCCGCAAATTCAAGGAAAAAATGAGAACGGGAACGGACATTCTCTCATTAAGCAAAACAGAGCAAACGTAAAAGATGTACGAAATTTGATATATAATGAACCCGACAATCGTTTTGCTGAGTTTAGCGACTGGATTATTAACTTATTTGCAACAAGTAATGAGAAAAAAGCAAGTGGCAAAGAGAACGCGCCGATGGAAGCTAAAATGATTGAAAAGGTATTTCAAATTGTGTCGGAAGTAACTGCGCAAAAGGTTGATTTTGTTACCGTTAACCATGAAACTGAAACCGTTTGGGTACGCACAGCAGACGCGCCCGAAGGCATTCCGCTTTCTTTGATTAGTCAAGGTTATAACAATGTGTTTGGTTGGGTAGGTTATTTTATGAAGCGTTTGGCAGAGGTAAATCCTACTGCCGAAGATTTTACGCAATGTCGCGCATTGTTGCTGATAGATGAAATGGATACGTATTTGCACCCAAAATGGCAAGAAAATATTTTGCAAGCGATGTTAAAAAATTTCCCTAACACGCAATTTGTACTTACAACTCATTCTATTTTCATTCCCACAAGCATTCCTCATTCAGAAATTACTTTGTATCGCATTGAAAAGAAAGGAGAGGAAATGGTGGCTACAGAAATTATGGAAAATATTTATGGGGCAGATAGGAATGAAGGGGCAGAAATGTTAGGAACAAAAAGTCGCTTATCAGAGGTTTTGGAACGGATTAACGAACTATTTAACCTTATTTATGATAACAAAGTGGTAGAGGCAGAAAGTTATTTGCAACAGCGTTTTTCAGATATGAATTTGAAAGATGAGGAACTTATCAAGGCGCAAAAGTTAATAGAAATGAAAAAACGCTTATTGAAATTATGAAAACGATACGAAAACAGGTAAGTTCATCTGCTGCAAAGAAGTTTGAAGAATGGAAAATAGCGAAGGGCGTTGAGGAAAAAGCTAAAACGGAAATAGCTGCAAAAGATTTATGGGATTGTATTGGCGAGATAATGGAATTGGAAACAGGGGAGAAAATAAACCCTAAAAAAGAACTGCAGTTGGCTTTATTGCAGGAGCAGGGCTATATTTGTTGCTATTGTGGGAAACGAATAGATGAAACAAATATGCGAATCGAGCATTTCTTTCCCAAAACACATAACAAACCCTGCACTTATAATTACTACAACCTTCATGCTGCTTGCAAAGGTGGTGGAGAGGGATATTGTTTTATCGGACAGGAGGGAATTATAACGCGCAGAGATATTTGCGAAAAATATAATATTCAAGAAGATGAGCTTTTGACGTTAAATAAGAAAAATAAGGGTTGGGTTCCACAAAAAGGGGATAAGGTAAAAGTGTACAAAGACCCTTATCATTGTGATAATTTAAAAGACAGCCATGCAAACAATCCTAACTACCAAAGTGGGCAAAAAGATAAAAATGGGAATACCTCTGTTTTTTCAAGCCCTTTTATTCTTTCGCCTTTGTTGAATGATATAGAAACTCGTTTTAAATACCTAAATGACGGAAAAATTGTAGCTCAAAACGACTCAGATTTACGTGCAAAAGATACACTTACTTTATTAGGATTAACACTTGAACCATTAAATAAAGAAAGGCGAAAGATTGTCAAAGTTGCAAATAAGTTAATTGAGGAAAAATATGATGAGTTTGGAAGCGATATTGATTCATTTATAGATTGGTTGAAACAAGAGTTAGATGCGCTTTATCAAAAGGAAAAACTAGATGAATTTTGTTTTGTTACAGCCTATTTCTTCAGAACAAACATTCCCCAAACCTCGTAAAAAACACACATAATCTACATTCCAAAAAACTAACAAAATATGCAAATTAACATCGAACAGCGTTGGAAATTGGTCTTGGGTTCGCAGTCTGATGCGAATAATCGGGTTTCGTTGAAACAAATGGGCGGCGGTGGCGAGGGGGAAGGTGAAGGACAGAACGGTGAGGGTCAAGGGATAGATATGGAGGGAATGGCAAAGTCTTTAGATGCCTTGTATGATTCGGAGCGGAAAGCGGGGCTTGGTGGCTCAAACCCGAATGTGAATCGCTGGTTGGGTGATATTCGCAAGTATTTTCCTGCGTCTGTGGTGTCTATTATGCAAAAAGATGCGGTGGATAAATTGGGGATTGAAAGAATGTTGATGGAACCTGAATTTTTAGAAACGGTGGAGGTGAATGTGGAATTGGTGGCGCAACTGCTTTCTTTAGGGCGAGGAATGCCCGATAAAGTGAAAAACACCGCGCGCTTGGTGGTTACAAAAATTGTAAAACAATTAGAAGAAAAGCTAAAGAACCCCATGCGTCAGGCGGTGCAAGGCGCGTTGAGTCGCTCGGTACGCAATCCCAATCCGAAGCTCAAAGAAATAGATTGGGACAAAACCATTCGTGCAAATTTAAAACATTACCAAGAAGATTATAAAACCGTAGTACCTGAAAAACTCATTGGCTACGGCAAAAAAGGACAATCGTTAAAAGACATTATTCTCTGCCTCGACCAATCGGGTTCCATGGGAACTTCGGTGGTTTATTCGGGCATTTTCGGCTCGGTGATGGCTTCTTTGAAAAGCGTAACTACGCATCTTGTTGTGTTTGATACTGCCGTTGCCGACCTTACCCAAGATTTACAAGATCCCATTGATTTGCTTTTTGGGGTGCAATTAGGCGGAGGTACGGACATTCACAAAGCCCTAACGTATTGTCAAACATTGATAAAACGCCCAAATGACACGATTTTTATTTTGATTTCGGATTTGTATGAAGGCGGAAATGAAAAAGCCATGTTGCGAAAAGTAGCAGAAATCAAAGAATCTGGGGTGAATTTTGTTACCTTACTCGCCTTGAATGACGAAGGTGCGCCTTATTACGACAAGCGCGTGGCTACGGCTTTTGCACAAATGGAAATCCCTTCTTTTGCTTGCAGCCCCGACCTTTTTCCCGACCTCATGGCAACCGTTATCCAGAAAAAGGACATTTACCAATGGATGAGCCAGCATGATGTAGAGGCAAAATAAGCCTATAATAAGGGAAAAGAGAAAAGCTAAAAAGGAAAAGGCTTAGAACAGTTTAGAAACGACTGAGTTAGTAAAAATCCCAAGCGTCCACGCTTGGGATTTTTATTTTTAGAGGAGCGTTCACGCTCGTAGGAGAGACAGCCCTATGCTATTCATTTTACAAAAACAACCTTTCTCAGTCGCATCACCTTTTTCCCTGCCGAAAAAACATGACGAAAATCATGTTTTCACTTGACTGCTCTCATAAGAAAAAGTAAAAAAGAGTGCGTATTTGGCAGAAAGTTTTGGTGCATACATTTCTTGTGAAATAAGTGCAGTAAATTTTTAGCTCTAATTTGTTGATAATGTTCGATTTATGTGCTTTTAGCCAACTAAATTTATTTAAAATCGGGCTTGTGTATAGCAGCAAGTTTCTTAGAAAAATTCCATTTCATCACCATTTTTATCATTTATATAAAATATGTTTCCGCTTATCAATTACCATGAAATAGATGCCGATATGCTTTGCAAGTACATTGAGCAGAAGATACATACCGAATTGCGCAACCACGTTCTTTTGGCAAAAGAATATGTGTATCAGCATTTGTACCATGCAAGTGCTTGTACAACTTCGTTTGAATTGTTGGGGATGCTGCTTAGCAAAATTGAGGAAGAGTTAGAATGTGTGTTTCGCAAGGAAACGCTGATTTTATTTCCTTTAGCAAAAACAAAAGAAGAGAAATTACCAGGAAACGCCTTAGGTTGGACAGAAAAAATACCCGTTTATCATACAAAATTGTTGAATTTGGTAGGAAAAATGCGCCAACTTACCCACAATTATCAAATCAAACAAGAATGGACTTCGGCTGCAAAATTGGGCGTAAATGAATTGTATGAGTTTGACTATCATTTGCAAAATTGGTTACAATTAGAGCAGGCAATTTTATTTCCTAAGTTGCAGAAACTTAGCCTTTCTGCCAATAATTAATCAATAAAAGATGGAAAATACAAAAACGGTTCTCGAAAAAATAAATTGCGCACATTGTGGAGATGTATGCCCGCCCGCCCCAATTATGTGGGCGGATAAGGCATTTTGTTGTGAGGGTTGCAAAGGGGTATATGCCTTGCTGTCAGACAACGATTTGTGTGCGTATTACCAACTTGAAAACACGCCAAGCGGCATCAAAAAGAAAAAAAACACCCAAGCCGATGCGTTTGCTTACCTAGACGAGGAGAAAATGCAAAAAGCCCTGATTCATTTTCAAGAAGATAAACAAACCCATATTCGCTTGCATTTGCCCCAAATTCATTGTAGTTCATGCTTATGGTTGTTAGAAAACCTACGCAAATTAGATGCGGGTGTTTCTTCTTCTTCGGTGAATTTTTCGCGCAAAGAAATTTCCATTATTTTTGATAATAGCCAGACGACTTTACGAAAAATCGCTGAACTTTTGACTGAAATCGGCTACGAGCCACACATTAGCCTACAAGATTTACAAAACCATAGCCAAAAAGAAAACCGTCAAACGCGCATTTATCAATTAGGAGTAGCAGGTTTTTGTATGGGAAATGTGATGATGATGAGTTTCCCTGAATATTTCTCGCTAGGAGGCTATATAGAGGAAAACCTCACGCATTTTTTTCGCTATATGAACTTGTTGTTGTCTTTGCCTGCTTTCTTTTTTAGTGCAAAAGAATTTTTTGTAGGCGCGTGGAAAGGATTTAAACATCATTTTTTGAGTATAGATGCACCGATTGCCTTGGCATTAATCATTACTTTTACCAGAAGTGCGTATGAAGTATTGTCGGGAACGGGTTCGGGTTATTTTGATTCTTTAACGGGAATTATCTTTTTTATGTTGTTAGGGCGTGTATTGCAAGACAAAACACACCGCGCAATTGCCTTTGACCGCGATTATCAAGCCTATTTTCCGATGGCAGTAAGAAGAATAAAAGAAGGAAAAACGCAACCCATTCCTTTGCCTGATATTCAAGTAAATGATATTTTACGCCTAACCGATGGTGAATTGATTCCTGCGGATAGTATGCTTTCTAAGGGTAAAGCGTACATTGATTATAGTTTTATCACAGGGGAAAGCGTACCTGTGGAAAAAGAAATTGGCAATTTGTTGTATGCAGGGGGAAGACAAATGGGCGGAGAAATTGAAGTGTTGGTAACAAAGGCTGTGAACCAAAGCTATTTAACAAGTATGTGGAATCACCGCGAACAGAAAGCAGCAACCGAATATAAAAAAACTTGGATTGACAATTTAAGCCAATATTTTACAATCGTTGTTTTTGTGATTGCCTTGGCAACCGCTTCTTTTTGGGCAATTACAGACGCAAGTCGTATTTTGCCTGCTGTTACCGCAATTTTGATTGTGGCTTGCCCTTGCGCTTTGTTGTTGGCTTCGTCTTTTACCTACGGCTCGGTTCTTTCCATTTTGAGCAATGCAGGTTTGTATTTACGAAATGTGCAAGGTTTGGATAAATTGGCGGGCGCAACAGCATGGGTATTTGACAAAACGGGAACTTTAACCGAAACGCATCAATCCGAAGTACAATATGTAGGCGAGCCTTTAGCAGAAAAAACACTTTCCAAAATGGGTTTTCTTGCCCGTCAATCTTCGCATCCTTTGAGCCAAGCAGTAGCGCACTTTTTGCCTCAATCGCATACGGTTCAGTGGGAAATGACAAATTTAATGGCACAAACAGGAAAAGGCGTTTCCGCAAAAATAGAGGGAATCGAAATGAAATTAGGGGCGGCAGAATTTGTAGGTGCAAAGCAATTAACGAGTGATAGCTTTTTATATACGTCAAAAGTTCATGTAAGTATTGGCGGCGAATACCAAGGTTTTTTTGACATTCAAAACAGTTATAGAAGCGGACTTAGCAAGATGTTCTAGGCGTTAAAAGAAAAAGCACGTTTGGCGGTACTTTCTGGCGATAACGATGGAGAAGCGGCACGTTTGCAGCAACTCATTGGCAAAGAGGTAGAAATGCACTTTGAACAAAAACCTACCGACAAATTAGCCTACATTCAAGCCTTGCAAAATGCGGGCGAAAAAGTAGTAATGGTGGGCGATGGCTTAAACGATGCAGGAGCTTTGCAGCAAGCAAATATGGGAATTGCCGTTGCCGAAAACAGTGGTTGTTTTATTCCTGCCTGCGATGCGCTTGTGGAGGCTAAACACATCGGCAAATTAGCGGCTTACACGCGCCTAGCACAATTAGGAAAAGTTATTACCCGAATGATATTTATTTTTTCTATCATTTATAATGTAATCGGTTTATATTTTGCCGTTCAAGGCACGCTCTCTCCGATTATCGCAGCTATCCTGATGCCCACTAGTTCCTTTACTATCATCGTTTTATCCTATGGATTAACAAAAGTTGCTGCACTAAGGCTGAACATTATAAGCTAAAAACATGATAAAAATCATGTTTTAGCGTGAAATCAATCATAGTAAAGCGAGAGGCAAGCAACTACCTTTGTAATATCAAATAAAAGGAAAAAATGAGTGT
>JBJXHA010000639.1:0-2626 GCA_046160275.1 Bacteroidia bacterium
GCGGCTGGACTTACACCTTACCCGTCAATGATGCGACAGGCGACATCGGCAAAGGCTCAGGAGCAGGAATTGCTTGTGGTTGCTGCAAACGAATTTCTTGGGAAGCAAAGCGGCAATTAGGCTTTACGCCCAAAACCAATGTTCGTTTTCGCTTAAAGTTATTAGGCTTAACGAGTAATACTGTTATTGCTTCGGCTACAAGCGAGGCAAAAGGGCTTACGACTTTTGCAGAGAGTTCTGCGGCTTTAGTAACCGATGTGGCAACGAATTTTGGGCTAAATAAACTTGGGAACTCCAACAATGCTAACGGAAACAATGCAAATCGTACCAGCCCTAGCAATTCTACCAATCCAAAAGAGGGCGAAGATGACAAGTTTTTGAAACTAGGAGACACTTATTTAGAGGCGAAAGAATATCAAAAAGCCATAGAAATGTATAACAAAGCCTTGACAATCAACAGCGATAATTCGATGGCATATTTTGGCAAAGGAATGGCATATTTTGGCTTAGAGGATTATGACAATGCGCTTGAAATGTTTTTGATGAATGTAGGCTTAGATGGGAAACACCCTTCTACGTCTTGGCTTCTTGCACAATGTTATAAAGCAAAAGGAAATTTTTCGGAAGCGATTACACACTTTGAATATTATCTAAAAAATGGGACAAACTTTGAAGCTGAACAGCTAAGTTCAAGTTACGCAACTAAGGCTCTTTGTCATATAAAACTCAATCAATATGACATGGCTAAGGAGGAGATAAAAAACGCATTTAGAAAACAAAGTGATAATAGAGAGGCAAAAGTAGTTGATGCAATCCTAACTTATAAGACGAATAATGTGGCAGATGCTTTTGAAAAAGTAATAACTACTATCTCTCAAATAGAAGTAGAAAAACGCTTCTTCCCCAATTTACACTTTATGAAGGCAGATTTATGTAGTAGAATCAATGACCACCAACAAGCAATTGAGGCATATCAAAAAGTGCGAGAGGCATTTGAGGACAATTTTAATAAACATTTACTCATCGCTCCTTTTGAAGAAATTTATTATGGGCTTGCTTTTTCTCAATATCGCACCTTCCAATATGATAACGCCCTAGAAAATGCAAATCGGGCTTTGGCTACGCGAAGAGGACATATTAAAACCCATATTTTAATTGCAGCCTGCTATTACATGAAGGAAGACTATGCCGCGGCAGAAAAAGCATTAGCTTCTATCTACAAACAAAACCCTAATGATGGCGATATTTTGAGCATGATGGCATTGATTAAGGCGCGTCAAGGCTTGGCAGAGGACGGAATGCAATATATGTTGAAAGCCTTTGACCAAGAAAATGCCAATGATTATTTAAGTCGAAAACTGCGTTTTTATTGCATTACAGGTGATGCGGCTACGGCTCGTTCGGTATTTAAACAAGTAATTACGGAAGGAAAAATTAGCAGTTTGGATTTGTCGTTTTGGTGTCGAGATTTTGGTTTTTTATTGGAAGAACCAGAAGTACTTGCCTTTTTTCAGGAAAAATTGGAGTTTTTCCCCAGCCTAAAGCATGAAACAGATAACGAAATTCCTTGCGGTTTGCTTGTGCCTAAAGGAAGTGCAAGGGAAAGTTACGCGATCATTAAGGAGAAAGCCAAAGGAATGGCGGCAGAGGCAAAGAAAAATAATCCGCAACCGACAAACACCGAAACCAAAGAAACGCCCTCTTTAACAGTTTCGAGCAATGTTGATATTCCGCCTACGGTAAACCTTCCCGCTTTGCCGAATCGTTTTGCTTTAGTTATTGGAAATCAAAACTATACAAATTTACCTAATGGCGCAGTTGCTCCCGTTTTTGCGCTGAATGATGCACAAACGATGAAAAATTATTGCGCTAAAAGGTTAAGAACGCCCGAAGATAACATCATTTATTTAGCCGATGCCGATAGTGCCAAGTTGCGAATGGCTTTTAAGCAACTCCAATTGATTGCAAAGAATAGCCAAACAACTAAACCTGAAATGATTGTATATTATAGCGGTTTGGGGGTGATTAATACGCAAAAGAAAACAGCAGCATTTTTAACCGTTGATGGTTGTAAAAATATTACTATCAATGATTTATATGAAAACTTAACTGCATTTTCTCTCGAAAAAGCAATAGTTATTATAGATGCCCCTTTTGTAAATTGGGAAGAGCCTAGTACAAAAATAAAAGTAAATGACAATGTATTTACGCCTTCAAAGGGAAATATTTGGACGATTCATTCCTCAAAACTAGGGCAAAAATGCGCACTCAGTACCTCAGATTCGCATAGTTTGTTTACTTATTTTTTACTCAAAAAATTAAAAGAGGACAAAATTCCTCTGGATTTACGCACGCTTTCCGAATACGTTTCTCAACAAATCGCAGTAAAAGCGATCATGTTAACAGGCGAGGAGCAAACCCCTACGATTAACAATTCCTTTAAAGTCGATGGAATTTGGAAAGAATGGCGTTTTTAGGGCTTAGTATCAGTAAACAATTATCAGTGAACAACTAACAGTTATCAGAAGTAAAATCTTGACTACCAAGTAAATGCACTTTTTAAATTAGCAACTTATTCTGTTTGCATTACTTAGTTATTTTTTAGTAAGTACTCGGTAAAAATCAG
>JBJXHA010000640.1:0-15969 GCA_046160275.1 Bacteroidia bacterium
TTGCGAGTTTTTTCGGGCTGATTTCGGCTTTTGTTGCCTATCGTGCGGGCTATTTTGATAATAAAAATCAAATGGAAGTTGCTTCTCCTACCCTAGGTTTAGCGGATAGCACAAATGTAAAGCCGCAGGAAGTGGCAAGAACAATTAGCCCTCCCGATTCTGTGGTTGCGACACCTCCTATCAATACAGAATCGCAAGTGAGTGTGAAACCCCAAGCGACAAGCGTTACCTCAACGCCAACCAATAATAAAGAGAAAGTGGCTAATAAACAAACTGTTACACATAAAAAAATTAATATAGCAAATCATTCTCTTGAAAATAAATCAAGTAACAAACCCGTTGCAACTACTGAAACAAGTCCGAAAAACCCAATAAATGCTGCGCCTAATGCGCCAAGTGATGCGCATATTAACATTGAAAAAGCTCCCAATAAAGTCAAAAAACCATTGACAGAGGAAGAAAAAGAGCAGCGCAGAATCCGCATGAGTACTTCTAAATCTATGGCACCGATTTTTGAAGATGAGGATTTTGAAAGAATCCCTAGCTCAAAATCAGGGATGATTTTTCCTCCCAAACAAGAAGAAAATCAGCAACAAGTGCAACAAAAAAGGTAATTGATAGTTTTTGTAAGTTGAGTTACGGGTTAAGCGTTCGGAACTTTTAAAAAGTTTCGAACTCTCAACTTATCCCGTTTTAGGTAAATTATTTGCAATAATTAAAAATATGCTTAACACCATTAAACAACTCGCACAACAGATTCATCCAGAAGCGATTAGTATTAGAAGGCACTTGCATCAGCATCCCGAATTGTCTTTTTTGGAAACAGAAACGGCAAAGTTTATTCAGCAAAAATTGACAGAAATGGACATCCCTTTTCGTGCAAATGTGGCAGGGAATGGAATTGTTGCTACCTTGGAAGGGAAAGAAAAGGGGAAAGTCATTGCCTTACGTGCGGATATGGATGCCTTGCCGATTACGGAACTCAATGCAAACGAATATAAATCGCAAAATGTGGGCGTAATGCACGCTTGCGGACATGATGCGCATACGGCTTCTTTGCTCGGAACAGCTTATATCTTAAAAGCATTGAAAAATGAGTGGAAGGGGACAATTCAGTTGTTTTTTCAACCTGCGGAAGAAGTTGCGCCAGGGGGAGCTTCTTTGATGATAAAAGAAGGGGCATTAAAAAATCCTGACGTGCAATCTATTCTGGGTCAGCACGTTCAGCCTTATATGGATTGCGGAAAAGTAGGACTTAGAGGCGGAAAATACATGGCTTCGGCTGATGAAATTTACATCAAAATCATTGGCAAAGGCGGACATGGCGCGCAACCGCAAATGTGCATTGACTCGATTTTGATTGCCGCGAATATGTTGGTGCAGTTGCAAACGGTCATTAGCCGAAATGCCGACCCGCGCAGCCCAAGTTTGCTCACTTTTGGCAAAATTATTGGTGAGGGTGCGACCAACGTTATTCCTAATGAGGTCTATTTAGAAGGGACTTTTCGCGCAATGGACGAAACTTGGCGTTATAAAGCGCACGAGCGTATTTTGGCGATTGCGGAGGGTGTGGCGGAAAATATGGGCGGAAAAGCGGAAGTGGAAATTAGAAAGGGCTACCCTGTTTTATTTAATGATGAAACCTTGACTGCGCAAACGCGGGAAAATATGATGGCTTATATGGGGGCAGAGAATGTGATAGATTTGGATTTGTGGATGGCTTCGGAGGATTTTGCCTATTATACGCATGAAGTTCCGGGCTGTTTTTATCGCTTAGGCACAAGAAATGAAGCAAAAGGGATTGTTCATGGTTTGCATACACCGCGTTTTGACATAGACGAGCAGGCACTACAAATTTCAACGGGACTCATGGCTTGGCTGGCAATTTGTGAATTATCTCAATAATTTCAATATTTCATTAAATAAGATTTGGAAATGTGAGAATTTAGAACTAAATTAGCGAGGTATTTCAATTAATAACCATTCAACCTTATGAACACTTTAAATTGGGCATCGCTACTACAAGAAAATTTCTCAAACAGCCCCAAAGATTGGAGCAATTACAATGGGCGTTGTTTGCCAAAAGCGGTTGTGCCTGTGATTTCAACCAAAGAAACCGAAACCGCCTACCGAATTGAGTGGCTTGTGTTTGGATTAACGGCTGACGAATTGCAAGTAAGCATCGAAAATCCGTTATTGACCATCGCAGCACGAAAAAATACAGATGCAAATCTGCACACCGAAACCTATCTTGAGTTTTCAGAATCTTACATTCCGCCTGCAAATACGAATTGGGCAGCGATTGTTGTAACCATCGAAGAAGGGCGCGTAGAAGTAGTTATGCCAAAGTATCAAATCGTGCGCAGCACTTTTTAAGCAAAAAGGCTAAATAACAAGAGGCTGCTCAAAAAGTGGTTGTAACGAAAGCCTTCGCTTAATTAAAATCCATTAAATAAACGCACTTTTCTGTAGCGGCTGCTTTAGTTGCCGTATCAGTGCAAAAACGAAGTTTTTGCCAATGGCGGGCAGCTGAAGCAGCCCGTACAACAAGCGTTTTTAAGTGCAATTAATTTAGTGAAATTAACAAATAGAGGGCTTCCTTATTATGTTAATGCAGTTTTTGTGTAGAAAACCATCTTTCTTTTATGAATGGGAAATCGTTCTAACAGAAAAGGCAGTCTAAAATGGCTAATCTGCAAAAAAACATTATGCATTGTGATTGTTTTTATTATGATGTTCTACATAAAAAGTTCCTAACTCTTCGAAGAGTTAGGAACTTTTTAGACAGCCCCTTTTTAGACACAAAAACGCAGCCTAACATTACAAAGTTCCTCTTTTTGCTTGTTCTGCTTCGATGCTTTCAAATAAGGCTTGGAAATTGCCTTTGCCAAAGGATTTCGCCCCTTTTCGTTGAATGATTTCGAAGAAAAGAGTAGGGCGGTCTTCGACAGGTTTGGTGAAAATTTGAAGTAAATAGCCTTCTTCATCTCTGTCCACCATAATTCCTAGGGCTTTTAGGCTCTCCATATCTTCGCTAATTGTGCCTACGCGATGAGAAACGGTATCGTAATAAGTACCAGGTACATACAAAAACTCTACGCCGCGTTTGCGCATTTCGGATACGGTAAACACAATGTCGTCAGTAGCAACTGCAATGTGTTGGCAGCCCGCACCTTCATAAAAATCAAGATATTCTTCGACTTGCGATTTTTTCAAACCTGCAGCAGGCTCATTGATAGGGAATTTAATTCTGCCGTTGCCGTTTGTCATTACCTTGCTCATCAAAGCGGTATATTGTGTAGAAATATCTTTGTCGTCAAACGTTACCAAATTAGCAAAACCCATAACTTGCTCATAAAAGTTTGACCATTTGTTCATTGCCCCTAATTCTACATTGCCAACCATGTGGTCTATAAATTTTAAGCCCGTAGGCGCGGGTTGATATTCTGACTCCCAAGCAATAAAGCCCGGTAAGAAAATGCCGCGATAATTTTTTCTTTCTACAAAAGTGTGAATCGTGTCGCCGTAGGTTTTGATGCTGGCTTTTACGACTTCCCCAAATTCATCGGAAAAAACGGTAGGAGCCATAACTGCTACTGCCCCTCTGTTTATGGTTTCGGCAAAGGCTTTGCGTGCGTCATCTACCCACAAAGCAATGACTTTTACGCCATCACCATGCTTATTAATGTGATGCGAAATAGCATTATTGCCGTGATAAGGCGTAGTCAAGACCAAACGAATTTTATCCTGCGCCAATACATAAGAGCAGGATTCTTTGTTGCCTGTTTCCAATCCGCAATATGCCAAAGACTGAAAACCGAAGGCTGTTTTATAATAATGTGCGGATTGTTTGGCATTTCCTACGTATAATTCTACGTAATCAGTTCCATTAATCGGCAAAAAATCTTGTGCTTTGTCGAAAATTTTTTCGATGCCGTAATTAAAATTTTCGACTTGTGTTAAATTTGTGGTTGTCATTGTAATGGAGAATGAAAAATTGAGAATGAAGAATGGAGAATGAAAAATGAAGTGTACGCAGGATACCGCTATACTGTGTAATAATTCGTTGATTTGTAGGAATTTATGCAGGAGATTCCTACAAATCAACGAAGGTTAAAAACATGATTTTTTTTATTTACATTGTATTAAAGCAGCCGATACATAAAAACTGCGTTTATTTTTGGTTTAATTGAACGACAAAGCCAATTCTTCCATCCATGATTTATAATAATCATTGACTTCCAATTTTAAGGCTTCTTCTGTGAGCATGACAGGCATAAAAGGGTCAATCATGACCGCAAGTTCCTGTGTTTCTTTTTTGCCGATGCTTCGTTCTATTGCGCCAGGGTGAGGGCCATGAGGAATACCGCCGGGGTGTAGGGTGATTTGCCCTTTTTGAATGTTATTTCTGCTCATAAAATCGCCATCTACATAGTACAAAAGCTCATCGCTGTCAATGTTGCTATGATGATAAGGGGCAGGAATCGCTTGCGGATGATAGTCGTATAAGCGAGGGACAAAAGAGCAAATGACAAAATTTTTGCTTTCAAAGGTTTGATGCACTGGTGGCGGCAAATGAATACGCCCTGTGATTGGCTCAAAATTAAAAATCGAAAAAGTATAAGGATAAAAATGCCCGTCCCAGCCTACCACATCAAATGGGTGATTAGCATACACATAGGGATACATCATTCCTTTCTTTTTGATATAAATTTCGAATTCGCCTTGCTCATCAAAGGTTTTTAAGTGACTTGGGCGTTTGATGTCTCTTTCGCAAAAAGGCGCGTGTTCAAGCATTTGCCCAAACTCATTTCTGTACCTGCGTGGCGTAAAAATGGGGTCAAATGACTCTACATAAAGGAGGCGATTTTGGGGCGTATCAAATTGAATCTGATACACTGTGCCTCTCGGAATCAAAATATAATCGCCGTAGCAAAAAGTTAATTCCCCAAACATCGTGAACACTTTGCCGCTTCCTTCATGCACAAAAATCAACTCATCGGCATCGGCATTTTTATAAAAATAGGTAGTCGACTCCATTGGAGCAGCCAAGCCAATGTGTAAGCCACTATTTACAAACAACGTTTTGCGACTTTTAAGGTAATCGGCTTCGGGTTTTAGGTCAAAACCTCTGAAACTCATGGCATCTAAACTGTTCTCTACCACGACTTTGGGCATAACAGAATAGGCTTTGTCTTTTTGTTTTACGCGAGTTGGCGGATACAAATGATAAACGAGCGAAGACATTCCCGAAAAACCTTGCGTTCCCACAAGTTCTTCTTGATATAGTTTGCCATTCGGTTGACGGCTTACCACGTGGCGTTTATCCGGAAGCACTCCTAATTGATGATAGATAGGCATAAGTTGTTGATAATGAGTGAGAGAAAGAACAAGCAAATTCCCTATAATTTCAGGTGAGTATGAGTAAGTAAAAAAGAAGAAAATAATTTATGTTTAAGATTATTATTCACTAATTCATTACTTATTGTTCTTTCTACTGCAAAGGTAGGGGAGGGGGAGGAGAAAAAATGTGATGTGGATCACAGTTGGTAATTTTTTTTATTAAGTACTCGGCAAGAATGGGTTTATGTTAATAGTTTACCCAAAGTTTTGATAATGAGTAAATTAAAATAATTTCTCATTAAATATTCGGAAGTAATTAGTTTATGTTATTTTTTATTACAAAAGGTTAATCATCAACACATTATACCTGTTTACTGATAACTGTTGATTGTTAACTGGCACTAATTGTCCATTACTTAAACCAAATACAACAAGCCCTTTTTCAAGGCTTTCTCATCTAAAATTTTAATATATTTCCCATCTAATTCCACAATTTTTTGGGTTTGGAGGTCATATAAAAGGCGGATAGCGGTTTCGCGTGTTGTGCCTACCAAATTGGCAATGTCTTCTCTTTTTATCATCAAATCAATGGTAATTTTATCCGCCTTGAAACCATAATTGTCTATCAAGCTAAATAACACTTGTATTAGCCTTTCTTTGACAGGTTGATGCGCCATTTGCGTAATTTTCTGCTCGGCTTCTTTTAATTTATGGGCGAGTAACTGCGTGATTTTCAGTAATAATTTGGGATGTTTTTCTAATAATTGATAAAAATCGGCTTTGGGAATAAAACACACCTGCGAATCCTCCATCGCTGCCGCCGAACAAGAATACACATCATCGCTTAACATCGCACGATATCCCATTACATCGCCATCGTGTACTAAATGCACAATCTGTTCTTTGGAATCTGTTCCCATCTGAAAAACCTTGATTTTTCCGCTATGAACACAATACAAGCCGCGAGGGTAAGAACCTTCTTGAAAAAGTAACTCCCCACGTTTTATCCATTTACATTCCTTTGCTACGTCTAGCATCTCCATTTCTTCCAGCCCCAAATCTTTAAAAATAGATTCGGTACGTGATTTACATTGCTTACAAAAATGATTTTCTGAGGAGAACATGAGAAAACAGAGGGGAATAATGTGTAAAAAGCAAACAAATATAAAAAATGCAGCCCGCATTTCCAAAAAATGTACAAAAAAAAATAGTTGTAAAAACAACCTTTTTACCTAAATATGTGTTTATACACATATTCAAAATGTTAATTATTTTTGGCGTATCAATTTCATGCAAAAGTATCTTTTTTTTGGGCTGTTTGTGTTGGCTTTTTCCGCATTTTCCCAGCAACGCATGGTGCTAAGTGGCTTTGTGAAGGATTCTGTTTCGGGCGAGGCTTTGACGGGTGCCTATATTTATAATCCAAATGGTGGACAGGAAGGGGCAATTAGCAATGGATATGGCTTTTTTTCTTTTACAACTGTCGACTCACAGCAAAGTTATACAGTGAGTTATGCAGGCTATGTGAGCCAAAAATTGCCCATTCAAAAATTAGTGGGGCAAAATAATGCGGTCATTTTTCTAAGCCCTATCACAGAGGAGGAGGTGAGGATTAGTGCAGAAGCGGAAAATAAGGCAGTGTCGAACAATGAAATGAGCAAAGTGCGCCTAAATATCAATACCATTCGGCGTGTGCCTGTGATTTTGGGCGAAACCGATGTATTAAAAACGCTTACTTTATTGCCAGGAATTAAGCAAGTAGGGGAGGGTAGTGCAGGTTTTTATGTGCGTGGTGGTGGTCCCGACCAAAATTTAGTCCTACTTGATGAGGCAGTTTTGTATAATCCTTCGCATTTATTGGGGCTTTTTTCGGTGTTTAATGGTGATGCAGTGAAAGATGTGGAGGTGCTAAAAGGGGCGATGCCTGCCAATTATGGGGGGCGACTTTCTTCGATTGTGAATGTTTCGATGAAGGAGGGAAATAACCAAAAATGGAAAGCCTCCGCAGGAATTGGCTTGCTCACTTCTCGCCTGACGATTGAAGGACCTATTCAAAAAGGAAAAAGTTCTTTTTTGATTTCGGGGCGTGGTTTGTATTTGTTTAATCTGCTTACCGCGATGATTCCGAAAAGGGTCGGCATTGGCGTAAAATATTCTTTTTATGATTTAAATGCCAAAATGAATTTTCAACTGTCAAACAAAGACCAATTATATGTTTCAGGTTATTTTGGTGATGATGTGTTTCGATTTCAAAGCAAAACAGGCATCGGCATTGGCATAGAATGGGGAAATCGGGTGGGTACGCTGCGTTGGAATCACATTTATAACCAAAAATTATTTTCCAATACAACTTTTGCTTATAACCGTTACCGCATCAATTATGATTCAAAATTAGGCTTGAACACTTTGGGGATCCTTTCTATGCTCAAAGATTACAACCTAAAACACGAATATCAATATTTTGTAAATAACAAATGGGCATTGCGTTTTGGCGGAAACATGATGTATCGTGTATTTCAAGCGGGAATTGCGAGCGCGAACCAAACGGGAACGAATTTAACCACCAAAATTCCCCTAGATTATGCCACCGAAGGCGCGGCTTTTGTTCATTCTGAACACAATTTCACCGATAAATTTAGCCTCAATTTGGGTTTGCGTTACTCTCTTTTTAATTTAATGGGACCTTATACTCAAGTGTTCTACGACAATTTAGGACAACCTACGGGCGAAACCAAAACCTATCAAAAAGGAGAATCTATTGCTTTTTATCAAGGTTTAGAACCGCGAGCCTTTTTAAAATACCAATTTTCGGAGCAAAGTTCGCTCAAAGCCTCTTACAATCGCGTATTTCAATATGTTCACTTGGCTACTTCTTCGGCAGCGACTCTCCCCACCGATTTTTGGATTCCTAGCTCCATTAAGGTAAAACCCGAAGTTGCCGACCAATTTACTTTGGGCTATTTCCATAATTTGAAAAATAATGCCTACGAACTCTCTGCGGAAGCTTATTATAAGACGATGCAAAACCAAGTGGAAGTTTTGCCGGGTACTAACTTGATTTTTAATCAACACATCGAAGATTATTTGGTTTTTGGCAAAGGCACTTCTTATGGTATTGAGTTATTGGCAAAGAAAAATGTGGGCAAAACAACGGGTTGGATTGGTTACACTTGGTCAAAAACGGATAGAGTTTTTGCCGATTTGAACAATGGCAAACCTTTTCCTTATCGCTACGATCGCCGCCATGATTTGTCTATTGTGGTGATGCACCGATTGAATGAAAAATGGGACTTTTCTGCGAATTTTGTATATTACACAGGCAATGCCATTACGCTACCTACGGGAAGATTTACCTTTTTTAATGGCGTAAATCCTGCCGACCAGCAAACGATTTTCTCTGTTATTGACCAATACACGGTGTTAAATGGCTCTCGTATGCCTGCGCATCATCGCCTAGATGTTTCGGCAAATTACACGCCTAAGCCCAAAAAAGCACGCAAATATCAGTCGCAATGGAATTTTAGCATTTACAATGCATATAGCCGCCAAAATCCTTATTTTGTGTATATGTATGCAGATAAAGCCTTGATTCCGAATCAAATAGATAACAACACGGTAAGTGCCAGACAAGTTTCTTTGTTTCCTATTTTGCCTTCGGTAACGTGGAATGTGAAACTGTAAATCAGGATCCAGTTATCAGTAAACAGTTATCATCTAAGCATTCGGTATGAATTAGTTGATGTTAATGTCTTTATTCAAATCCTTGATAATAAGTAAGTTAATATCATTGTCATTTTCCATTATCAATTATTACTTATCCATTACTTATTCTGGTTTTTATGAAAAAAATCACTTATTATATTTTCCTTTCTTCGCTACTATTTTCCTTCTTAGGTTGTGAAAAAGAAATCAAGATTAAAGTGCCTGAAAATACGCCGCAATTGGTGGTAGAGGCATATATCAATCAATTATATCCGAAATTAAACTATGCAATTCTTTCAGAATCAGTAGGTTATTTGTCTTCGCAGCAAGGTGCGAAACCTGTGAAGGGGGCGAGTATTTTTGTAACAGAAGGGATTCAACTGCCGAGCGGTGAGTATGTTTGGGACAATAATCGCAAGGTAAAATGGGTAGAAATGTCGCAAAATTTGCCTTTTGCGCACAATAACATGGCTTTATATGCCGATTCTACACATTTTCTCAATTCTGATGTAGCATATATCGGAAAGGTAAACCATTTTTATAAACTAGAAATTAGCTATCAAGGCAAACAATATCAAGCGATTACAGAGATTCCTGCGCTCGTTCCGATGGATAGCTTGACTTATGAAAAAAATACAGATAGCAAAGGAAATCCTTTTGGTTTGGTAACAATTCATTACCGCGAGCCGCAACTATTAGGAAATACCTATTTGGATATGAATGATACATTGAGTTATGATTTTGGCGACCTACCTGGCTGGGGCGTTACGCAGGATTTGCGGGCTTACAGCGACAATCAAATCAACGACATTTATAAACATGAACAACGTTTTACGCGCTATCCTGTTGGCGATACGGTGAATTATTATTTTAATACGATTGACCGCAAAGGCTATAATTTTTGGGATTCTTTTTTGAACAATAACACCACTCCAAATCCTTTCACAACGACTGTCCCCTTGAAAACCAACCTCGTAGGGGAAAATGTTACGGGTTGCTTTACGGGCTTAGGCGTTTCGCATTTGCGCGTTGTGATTGAGTAGAAGCAAAAAAAAAGTTCGGAACTTTTTAAAAAGTCCCGAACTTTTTTTTGCTACACCAACTCCATTTCTTCTTCAACAAACTCCTTCAAAGGTCGTAGATAATCCAATTCCCAGCCTCGATTCACCGCTATAAATGAGCTGTCAGGAATATGATTATGAAGTACTTGCATGGTTGTTACGCCATTATTTTCCTTCAGTGTGATAATTACCTTTGAGGGTTCGTCCCAATTATCTTCTTGCCATGTTTGGACGATTTTATCAGGAGAAAGCTCCACATTCCTGCCAAAAACAGTACCTCCCCACAACGAAAACTCTCCTCCTACTCTCGTGTCCATCTCTACTGAATCTCTCGACCAAGCAGCAAGTAAATCAATCTGTGTCAGCGCCGCATACACCATTTGTTTGGGTGCATGAATTTTATGTTCCTTCAATAATGCTTTCATAAAAATACATCAAAATTAAGTTAGAATAGTGAATAACAAATCGGTATAAAAAAATGGTTAACTCGGACAGGCTTTAAACGCAATTTCTTACAAAAAAGTTACCTAAAAAGCAAGGAAAAATGTTAAATTGTGTTAATGTGAAAGTTAATTTATTGATAATCATTGTTTTATTCGCGTGTTTTCTGCTTTTTTTACATATTTTTTTGGTAAGAAAACAGAAAAAAGCTAACTTGTTTGCCTAAACTTTTCCTTGCGGTAAAGGTGTCATCGTTTCTTCATAATAAGTACTTGGTAGGAATTAGTTTATATTAATATTTTCACCTAAAATATTGATAATAAGTAAGTTAATATCATTTTTTATTATCCATTATTAATTATCCATTGTTTATGCAAACTTATGGTCAGATTCTCAATATTGCCATGCCGATTTTTGTCCTCCTTTTTTTGATAGAAAGGTTTGCGGCTTGGCGCATGAAGCAGGAGGTAATGCGAGATGTAGATAGCATTTCTAGCCTAAGTTCGGGTATGACGAATGTGCTGAAAGATGTCTTGGGCTTAACGGTCAGCATTATTACCTATGGATTTATGCTTGAACACTTTGCATTATATCATATAAAAACAACTTGGCTCGCCTTTCTTGTGGCTTTTATTGCGGTGGATTTTCAAGGTTATTGGGCGCATCGTTTTGCCCACGAAATCAACGTGTTATGGAATGGTCATGTCATTCATCACAGCAGCGAGGAATTTAATTTGTCTTGTGCTTTGCGCCAATCTATTTCAGTATTTGTGCGCTATTTCACCATTTTACTGCTTCCTGCGGCTTTGTTAGGCGTTGAAAAACAAGTAGTCATGATAACCCTTCCTTTGCACCTTTTTCTTCAATATTGGTATCATACGCGATTGATAGGAAAAATGGGATTCTTAGAGTGGTTTCTCGTTACGCCTTCGCATCATCGCGTACATCATGCCATGAATAAGGAATATATGAACAGAAATTATGGACAAATTTTCATTTTTTGGGACAGATGGTTTGGTTCTTTTCAGGAAGAATTAGCCGAAGTACCGCCTGTTTATGGAGTTACGCGCCCCGCTCGTACTTGGAACCCCTTGAAAATCAATTTTCAACACCTTTTTTTATTGATACAAGATGCTTGGCGCACCGAAAACCTTTGGGATAAGGCACGGATTTGGTTCATGCCTACAGGCTGGCGACCCGAAGATGTCAAGAAAAAATACCCTATTTATAGCGTAAAAAATAAAGATGTGTATGTTTTTGAAAAATACGAAACGAACCCTAGTGTGGGGCTAATTGTGTGGTCTTGGACACAACTCTCTGTTCATTATTTATTGATGGCGTATTTTTTCGCTTATTTTACGGAAATTGGTTCGCCCAATGTTTTTATTTATGGTGCTTTGGTTGCATTGGGAATTTATGCCTATTGCGAATTGTTAGACAAAAATCCCTATGCAATGTATTGGGAAGGTGCAAAATCGCTGGTTTTTATGGTGTTCATCTATCTTCAAAAAGATTGGTTTGGCATTTCAACCCATTTTCCTTGGGCAATCTATTTGCTTCTTTTTTACTTGTTTGTTTCACCCATTATCGTTTGGAATTTTAACAGAGAACAAACATTAGCGGTGAATTAGGGTTTTGCTTTTTACGAATATTCAACTACTTTTGCATAAATTCTAAAAAAAATGAAATCATTTGGAAACTGGGATACACAAGATTTGCGTCTAACTTTTGGACTAGATGATACAGATACATCTCTCCTATTAACAGAATGGGCTGATTATCAAGCTGATATTTCTGAATTTGAAAAAAAAGAAATCAACGAATTACGAAAAGATTTGGCTGCGCTGCATGAAGCATGGAACGAAGATGAGCTAAAAATGAACTTTATTGCGCCATTATTGCGATTGGTGCATTATGGGGCTGAAAAACGTTATAAGGCATTTTTTCAACGAAGCCTTTCTTGCAAAATTGCGGACATAGAAATGAGTGGCATTGTAGATATGGTGATTGCTTCGGGTTGGGAAAAACCTTCTACTCCTTACTTTTTTTTACATGAATATAAACAAGAACAAGCGGGCAAAGGTGATGCTCGTGGTCAATTATTGGCTGCAATGCTTACTGCACAAGCCTTAAATCAAAATGAAAAAGCGATTTTTGGCGTTTACCTAGTGGGGGCAAATTGGCGATTTGTTGTGTTAGAGAACAAGACATACAGTATTAAAAGGTTTGATGCCACCAAAGAAGAAGAATTATTGTGCATTTTTTCGATGCTTCAATGGATAAAAAAATACATAGAAACAGATTTAGGCCTAACATAATTTTTTTGCTCATCATTTTTCACTATTTATTATTCACTTTTCACTTAATATGATTCCCGTAAAACTAATTTTTGAAGGTTTATATTCTTATCAAAGCAAGCAAGAGATTGATTTTGAGCAACTTACTTCTGCTCAACTCTTTGGTATTTTTGGCGTAACAGGTGGCGGCAAGTCCTCTATTTTAGAGGCGATGATGTTTGCTTTGTATGGAAAATCTGAGCGAATGGGCAAGACTGCCAAGAGTAGTTATAACATGATGAACCTGAAGTCAGACAAATTGATGGTGGACTTCACTTTTCGTGTGGGTGAGCAGGCACAAGATTATTTTCGTTTTGTGGTTTCAATTGATAGAAATAAAAAGAATTTTGAAGACGTAAAAACGGCAAAACGCGCTACTTATCAACAAGTTAACCAAGAATGGCAACCGATTGAGAAATCAGCCGAGCAAATTGTTGGCTTGAGTTATGACAATTTCCGAAGAACAATTATTATTCCGCAAGGGCAATTTCAAGAATTTTTGCAATTGGGCGGAAAAGATAGAACCGCGATGCTGCGCGAAATTTTTCACTTGGAAAAATACAATTTAGCAGAAAAATCGGCTCGTTTAGAAACCCAAAACAACCTACAAGTTGCCGCGAAAAAGGCTCAAATTCAACAACTTGCAGAGGCAAGCGAAGGCGGTTTGGCAAATTTGCGCGAAGAATTGACAGAGAAAGAACAGCAGCGAAAGGAAAGGCAAAAGCAAATAAAGGAGTTGGAAATTGCCGAAAAATTGTGGGATGAGCGCAAAAAATCCTTTCAAGAACAGCAACAATTGAAACAAGAACTCGCTACTTTGCAGGCAAATCAAGCGGCAATGGAATTGCGTGAAAGCGTGCTAAAACAATATAAGTATTGTGTTCAGGTGTTTAAAGCAGATTTAGACCTTCGTACTCGCCTAACAAATGAGCATGAGGAACTAGAAAAAAGAAGCGAGCAGAAAAAAGCTTTGCATGAAAAAAAGGAGCAAGAACATCAAGCGGATACAAAGGTTTTTGTCCAAATTGAGCAAGAATATTTGCAAAGAAATGTGTGGCAGGAAAAAATAAAAGAGTTGCGTAAAATATTGGAAATCAGGGAGATTGAGCAGAAAGTGCAGGCAACGCAGCAAAACCTAGCAAAAGGCGAAACCTTAACCGCAGAAAAAAAGGCAGAGGTGGCAAAGTTAAAGCAAGCCGTAAGCGAATTGGAGCAGCAAATCGTGGATTTGCGAAAAACGATGCCTGATGTGAAAGAATTATTGGAGATGAAGGAATGGTTTCAAAAACTGCAACAGTTGACACAGACACAACAGATGGAACAACGATGGTGGCAGGAAAAAGAAGCTGAGGCAAAAGCAATTTTACAGGAAAAGGGTAAATTATTGGAGAAAATGCCCCTTTTGTCCATGGAAAAAACGCTTTCTTTTGCCGAAATAAATACGGCATTTGAAACAGAAAAAGAAATTATCACACTAAAAATCAATCAATTAGAGCATGAGCAGCAACAACTTTTGATAAAAAAGGAGTTGAAAAATTATGCCAATCAATTAATTGATGGAGAACCTTGCCCTTTGTGCGGTGCTATACATCATCCTGCGATATTAAGCGGGGAAAGTGTTGAGTTTCAGCTCAAAGAAGGAAAAAAGGAGCTGACGCAAGCCAAAACTTCACTACAACAGCTTGAAAAAACACAAACCCAACTTTCTGCCTTAGAAAAGCAGTTTACCAGCATTTCGCAGCAAATCCAAGCTCAAAAAAGCAAATTGCAACAAGCAGAAGAAGCCTTAGCAACTTATCAAACAACTTTTGTTTGGGAAGAGAATTTGCGCATTAATGGAGAGCAATACATTGATAATGAGCTGAATAATGTAAAGCAACTGGAAACAAAACTTGCGAATTTGGCGGAAAATAAGCGACAAAAAATGAAGTCTTTAGAAGATGAGGAAAAGGCTGCTGAAAAATTTACAAAGCGTTTGCAGGAGTTAAAAGAAGAGGAAACTAAGTGGGCAATGCGTTTTCAAGCGGAAATAAAATTGCTCATTAATTTTTCTTATGCTGATTATCAACAAATTAGCAAAGAAGCAATAGAAAAAGAAATCTATGGTTTGGAACAAAAATATAGTGCGATTGAAAAATCCTATCTTTCGCAGAAAAGTTTATTGCAAAAAAGGCGCGATGAAATGAGCAGTTTGTTGGGCGAACTGACGGAGATGGAAAAGAGAATGGGGCAGATTTTGCAAGATGTTCATGAAGTAAACCAACAATTAGCCGAAAAATTGAAATCTTCTCGCTTTTCTTCTTATCAAGAAATCCTGCAAATTTTACAAAAAAAGCTATTAGTGGAGCGAGAAGAAAATGAAATTGAGCAGTTTAAAGTAAAATTACAAGCGACACAACGCGAGCTAGAAAAACTCAACGCGCAATTAGAAGGCTTAGAATGGAATGAGGTAGAATATAAACAGTTGAAAAATAGGCTATTACAAATGCGTCAAGAAAATGAGGCTTTTATTCAACAAATTGGCGTGTTGCAAGAGCAAATTTCTGCCATGCAGCAAAATTTGACAAGCAAAGCGATTTTTGAAAATGAATTAATTCAACTAGAAAATCGGGCAAATAATTTGGCGGAATTGCGCAAACTGTTTCGTTCTGAGGGATTTGTGAATTATGTTTCTACGATTTTTTTACAAAATTTATGTAAAAATGCCAATGAACGCTTTAAAAAATTAAGTAAAAATCACTTACATTTAGAAATTACCGAAGATAATGACTTTCAAGTTCGGGATTATTTGAATGATGGGAAAATGCGAAGCGTAAAAACGCTATCGGGTGGGCAAACTTTCCAAGCTGCCTTGTCTTTGGCGCTTGCCTTGTCAGATTCGGTGCAAAAACAGGCGCAAGCATCGCAAAATTTCTTCTTCATTGATGAAGGTTTTGGCTCGCAAGACAAAGCCTCATTGAAAATGATTTTTGACACCTTGCAATCCTTACGTCAAGAAAACCGAATTGTGGGCATTATTTCTCACGTAGAAGATTTGCAACAAGAAATTGAGGTGTTTTTGTCGGTGCAAAATGATACTGAATTGG
>JBJXHA010000641.1:0-5466 GCA_046160275.1 Bacteroidia bacterium
TGAATTTGCCCCATTAAACTTAAATAGTCCAGAATTAGTCCCTACCCAAACATTGCCTTGTGAATCTGAAGTTATGCAATTAATATTGAGGTTTGAGCCTATTGCATAATTATTCCAATTTTGTCCATCAAACCTAATAATGCCTTTAGATTTTGTTCCTAACCAAATCTTTCCATTTTTATCAATATCAATACAAGTCAGATAATTTGATGCAATATTTGATGTACTTGTGTTATAAAATATTTTTTCCGTTGTTTTTACATTAAATTTAATGAGACCTATTCGAGTAACTAACCATAAATATTCGCCTTCACTTTTTATGGTATATACTCTAATATCGCCATGGAAAATTTCTCCTTTCTCAATATTCAAAGCTTTGTCATTGTATGCTGACAACATTCTATATAGATTTAATTTTGCATTAGATAAACTTATATCATTAGTATTAATATACTTATCACTTGCATTTAAAACCCTATTTTTCATCTGCTTTGGCGTACTCGCAGGAAACTGCTTCCACGCCAAAACTACCGCAGCCGTTGCCATCGGAGCAGCCATAGAAGTACCGCTTCTAAAAGAATAAGTACCATTCAACTCTGTGCTATAAATGGCATCACCAGGTGCAAATATGTCCACGCTATTGCTACCAAAATTAGAAAAAGCAGAAGGGTTGCCATTACAATCATGTGCGCCTACGGAAATAATAATATCCGAATCGTAGGAGGCGGGATACATCGGGTCGGTATCATTGTTTACATGGTTATTGCCTGCTGCGGCAACGAGTAGTTGTCCTGCTTGCTTGCAATTATTGTCTATGTAATTGAAAATGAGGGGGTCAAAGGCACCACCTCCGTAGGAGTGGTTTGTTACCATTGCGCCTTTGTTAATAGAGTATTGCAAAGCAAGCAAAATCGAAAAAGAGTAACCTGCACCTGTTTCGTCAAGGCATTTTAGGGGCATCATTTGTATGCCCGCACCTGCAATGCCGCTAATGCCTAGCGTATTGTTTTGCTTCGCGCCAATAATGCCTGAAACGTGCGTACCATGCCCGTTGTCATCAAGCGGATTATTATCTCCGTTGACAAAATCCCAGCCGATTACATCATCCACATAGCCGTTTTGGTCATCATCAATGCCATTCAAATCGCCTGGGTCTAATACCCATTGTGCGCCATTCCATACAATCGTTGTGCTATCCCCATCAGCATCTTCGCCCAAATTACGCCAAATATTATCCACCAAATCGGGGTGTTTCCAATCTATGCCTGTATCAAAAATACCTATTCGCGCAAATTTGGCATCTTTGCGAATGTCCCAAGCGGCTAATGCGCCTATGTCTATACTATCGGGGCAACCATTCCAGCCTGTATTGTGGAGGTACCATTGTTTGTAAAAGGCGGTGTCGTTGGGAGGGAGCGAGTTCGTTTCGGCTACGCTCAACGACCTCCCTGCGCCGTAAATATAGTTAGGTTGGACAATCGCAATCTCGTTTTCATTTTTTTTCAAATAATCTGCCCATTCTTTTACCTCTCGCAAACAATCCATACCCATTTCGCAAGATTTAGGCAGTTCCCATAATTCTACTTGCAATGCGGGAATAGCGTTTACTTTACGCACGTCTAAATTGCTACGCAAGGTAGCAGATTTTTGAAAAGCCTCAGCACTTTTGTATTGTACAATAAGTTGATTAGAAGCGTAGTAGGCAGCGTTTTGGGCGAGCAAAATCGTAAGCCCAAAACATAAGAAAAAAGTAAAAATATGTTTCATTTGTATGAAATGTTAAGAAAGTGATGCAATTTATTGATTATTGTTTGAAAGTGCTGATTCCTCAACAAAGTTTTTTTATTTTTTTATACAGATAGCCCCTAACGGGGCTATCTGTGGGATACAAGGGGAGCTGTGTTAGCCAACTCTCATAAAATTATAAGCATTAAAGGCAGATGCTGTTTTCATGGCGTTAAGAAATACTGACCAGTCGCAGCTTTTTAACCCTGAATTATTGTTAGGGTCGTAATAGTAAACGGTTGAACCTGTGCCAGATGCGGTTTCATTTAATCCCACAATCATTACAAAATGGTTGAGATTGCCGCTTGTCGTTACTGTTTTAGAGCTAGAGGCGTATTTCACCAAAGCAACCACAGGATAATTACTACTCAAATGTAATTTGATGCGGTCTTTTGTAGTTGTACGCCCTGTGTCATACGTAGTGCTTGTACTGGTTGAAGTATAAGCCTCATTGTTGATTTGAGTACCGAAAACGTTGTTTTTGAGGTAAATACGCCCATTTGTAATGGTTGTTCCGTTGCTGTTTGTTCCCATGCCTGCACAATAGGTGGTAAATCTACTTGCTGTAACAGGGATACTCGTATTTCGCAAATGTGCAGCCATTAAGCAAGATGCGGGTAAGCAACCATTTGCACGATAAGTAGCATTTGTACAACCTGTATTCCCTTGATTGTAGTAGATGAAACTACTTAGGGGAATTGTGTAATTATAGGCTGCCATTTTTGCACCTTCAGTGGTTGCATTTTCTGCCACACTTTCGGGAAGAACTTTTTCTTGCGTGTTTGAGCAACTGGTTAAGTTCAACAAAGTCAATACTGCCGATAGGCAAACAAATAGAAAAGCATTTTTTTTCATTGCGTTAAAAAAACATTTAAAGGTAATTGCCTACTCCCTTTTAGGCGTTTCGGCTTCCTCCTTGTTATACTTATTTATATCGTTCCATCTTGGTTCACTTTCCGTGCCTTTGTTTATATTTTTCTATCTTAACTACTCCGACTAAGTGATTCTCAATTGTGCGGTCTATTTCATAAAAGGAATTTACCTCACCAATACATTCCACGCTAGGAGCGTGTAAGGTTTGAACAAATAAGTACACACGCCAAATAGTTCGTTTAAACAATAAAAAATACGAAACTTCAACCTTTTCAACATAAAGTCTCTCTTTTAGCCCAGAGCGAAGAAGTGCTAAGAATATATATTTGTGCATTATCTTTAAGGAATTTAGTTTTTTAAGAAGCAAGCATATCTAAGAATATACCTACTGCGATTAGCTCTAAAAGAAAAATTAGATAAATGGTTTTTATATGTGTAAATACTTGTTTAATCATCACTAAACATATATGTTTCAACAATAAACTTGCTTGTTTTAAAACAAAATAAGTAATTTCTAAGGTTAAACTAAACACTACCATGTAAATAGGAGTTACTAAAACCATAATTAGTAAGGATGTTGTTGGTGAGTTACCTCTTGGCATCGCTGAAGGAAAGAAATAGGCAAGTGTTATAAATACTACAGGAAGAAAAAAGATAGATAAAATAAGTCCTGTAACAATTTGAGATTTCTCGTTAATAAATATTTGATCCATTTTGGTAATCAACTTTAATCTTTCCCAGAATTCCTTTAGCGTTGCATTTTCTTCAACCTTAACTTGGTGAATCTGCTTTTCAAGTATTTTTCTTAGCCCATTAAAAACAAATAGTTTTAATACAAAATCGAACATTAGATACCCTCCGATTCCTTGAATAAGAATCCCTAGCCTTCCAAGACATATAATGTCAAGTTCAGCACCAGCAAAACTCATATAACAATCATCACTTAACTTACTACCTTTCCACCAGTGCAAAAAGTTAGGAAAAAACGTTTCCTTATCTAACAGTAAGTACAAGATAATAGGCAAGATAGTTGCAATTGATAACAAGAAAAAATAGTGTAAGCCTGTACTAACCCAAAAGTAGTTTTGTTCAATAGAAATATCTACAGCTTCTTGTATTTCTACTTTCTCGTGCATCTTAGCTTCTTCATTCTCCTTGTTAGGAGTGCTTACAAATAATATCATATATTTAAAATTAGCGTGCGTTATAATTTTTATTGATAATCGCCTATTTTGCTTGGCTATATATCTATTATTGCAACTTACCCCACTTCCCTCAACAAACTTTTTCAAAAAAATCTCATTCCCTTTCGAGCGTCCACGCTCGCGCCTTATATCTATTATTGCAACTTAACCCACTTTCCTCAACAAACTTTTTTAAAAAAAATTTCATTTTTTATTTGCCTTTAAGCGCAACACTTTGAAACTACAGTTGTGTAGATGCGGTTGCATTAGGTGTTTGGGGTTTTGAGCGTCCACGCTCGTGTTTGCCCTACTTCTATTATTGCAACTTCTCCCCTTCCCTCAACAAACTTTTGCAAAAAAATTTCATTCCCTTTCGAGCGTCCACGCTCGCGCCTTATATCTATTATTGCAACTTCCCGCACTTCCCTCAACAAACTTTTGCAAAAAAACTTACTTTTTTTTGAGCGTCCGCGCTCGTGCTTGCCTCACATATATTATTGCAACTTTCTCACCTTTCCTCAACAACCTTTTTCAAAAAAATTTCATTCCCTCTTGAGCGTCCACGCTCATGCTTGCCCCTCATCTATTATTGCAACTTCTACCACTTTCCTCAACAACCTTTTTCAAAAAAATTTCATTCCCTTTCGAGCGTCCACGCTCGCGCCTTACATCTATTATTGCAACTTACCCCACTTCCCTCAACAATCTTTTTTTTAAAAAAATTCATTCCCTCTTGAGCGGCCACGCTCGTGCTTGCCCTGCTTCTCTTATTGCAACTTTTTCACTTTCCTCAACAAGCTTTTTCAAAAAAATTTATGGTTTTCGTTGTTGGTAGGTTATTACCATACCAACAACGGCAGAAAAAATCTTTTACTAGGTAAAGGTTAGCTGTAGGCGCAAGCCTGGTATTTTTAGGGTTCGCAACTTTTTAGAAAGTTGCGAACCCTAAAAACACCCTCCGTTGAGGTTATCGAAGTGTTCCGTTGGGGTCTTTGACCGCAAATTTGGGGTTCGAGACCTCAAAAATGGGGTTCTGAACCTCAAATTTGGGGTGGGTTGACCCCAAATTTGGGCTTGTTGACCGAAAGTTTGGGGTCTAAGACCGCATCGTTGGGGTTCAGAACCCCAACGGAGGAGTAAAAGACCTCATCGGAGGGGTTTTGGGGCAATTTTGTTCTTCTAGGGGAGGTACAAGGGGCGAGGTTTACTATTTGTCCTACTAAAATCTTTGAGCATACTCGCTCGCACTTTACAACAGGAGGTACAAGGGCGGGTGTTTTTAGGGTTCGGAACTTTTTAGAAAGTTTCGAACCCTAAAAATAAAGTAGAAAATGCTCTCCCTTGGGCTTGAATAAGTGTTCTGTTTAGGGCTAAGACCGCAAGGAAGGAATGGGAAACTTCAACAGGTGGGTTTTCAGGGAAGTGATTAGGCGTTTATAGGTCATTGAGCGATAGCCGAAATGACCTATAAACGCCTGAGATTGAGAAGATACTGTTTATACTAGGTTTGAGAAGATTCTTTGCAGAATGACTGTAGAGGGAATGAAAGCCAAGAGGGTTGATAATCAAGCCATAAAACAAGCATCAAACGCCTCCTTAAAAAAATGCAAAAATATTTTATAAA
>JBJXHA010000642.1:0-16647 GCA_046160275.1 Bacteroidia bacterium
ACAAATGTAATGCTGAGTAAAACCTGTAGCGGCTGCTTTAGCTGCCGTATCAGCGCAAAAACGAAGTTTTTGCCAATGGTGGGCAGCTGAAGCAGCCCGTACAACCTTACATTTTTGCCACTACCAAATAATAAACAGCATAGCTTTTTCTAGGACAAAGATAGGAAATTTTAAGGAGAAAGCCCAAGTATTAACCCTTAAAACAAAACCACTGACAAGTTACCCTGCCAGTGGTTTTTATTTTATTTATGCGATAAAATAGTAATTATGCTTCAGCTGTTGCCTTCAAACCATGATGTGCACCTTCTTCGTCATATTGTTTAAGGTCATAACCTTCTTCAAACTCAATGTCTTCAGGTTTGATATACTGAGGTAAGAAATCGGCTTTTACTCCTGGTCGGCTATAATCATAAGGCCAACGATATACAGAAGGAATATCCCCTTCCCAGTTTCCGTGACCTGGATGACGAGGAGTGCTCCATTCCAAAGTATTTGAATCCCAAGGGTTTGCAGGAGCTTCTTCTCCAAAGAACATAGAGATATAGAAGTTTGCAACAAAGATAAATTGAGACAAGAATATGACTATCGCTGCAATCGTGATAAATACGTTCAAGTTTTCAAAACCTTGCGTAAATTCAAATGCTGATGCTGCATAATAACGGCGTGGCATACCTGCAAATCCCATGTAGTGCATTGGGAAAAATACGGCATACACCCCAGTAAAAGTCAACCAAAAATGCAAGTAACCTGCACGTTTGTTCATCATTTTACCGAACATTTTCGGGAACCAATGGTATATTCCTGCAAAGAAACCAAAAGCCGCAGCTGCACCCATTACCAAGTGAAAGTGAGCAGTTACGAAATAGGTATCATGCAAAGGAATATCAACCGCAGCATTTCCTAAGAAAATCCCTGTTACCCCACCTGTGATGAACAATGAAACCAAACCAATGGAGAAAAGCATACCTGGCGTGAAACGAAGGTTTCCGTTCCACAAAGTAGCGATGTAGTTAAATGCTTTTACCGCAGAAGGAATCGCAATTAACAAGGTAAAGAACATGAAAACAGTTCCTAAGAAAGGGTTCATACCTGTTACGAACATGTGATGCGCCCAAACAATAAAGGAAAGAATCATAATTCCCACCAAAGAAAGAATCATCGCTTTATAACCAAAGATTGGCTTACGAGAATTGGTAGAAATGATTTCAGAGGTAATCCCCAAAGCGGGAAGGAGAATGATATACACCTCGGGGTGTCCTAAGAACCAAAACAAATGTTGGAACAAAATAGGGCTACCACCTTTATAGTGTAATAATTCGCCACCGATATAAATGTCTGACAAGTAGAAACTTGTACCCATTGTACGGTCAAAAATCAACAACAAAGCTGCTGCAAACAATACGGGGAAAGAAAGAATACCAATGATTGCAGTGATACAAAATGCCCATACTGTCAATGGCAGTCTGTCCATGCTCATGCCTTTTGTACGAAGGTTCAATACAGTAGTAACGTAGTTGATGCCCCCTAATAGAGAAGACACAATGAAAAGAGCCATTGCTATTAGCCATAGCGTCATACCCAAACCTGAGCCGGGCATAGCTTGTGGTAATGCACTTAGTGGCGGATAAATTACCCATCCTCCTGATGCTGGACCTGTTTCAATGAAGAGAGAAATCAACATCAACATAGAAGAGGCAAAGAAAAACCAGTAAGAGAGCATATTCATGAAACCAGAAGCCATATCGCGTGCGCCGACTTGCAGAGGAATCAAAAAGTTACTAAAAGTACCACTCAAACCCGCAGTAAGTACGAAGAACACGATAATCGTACCGTGCATCGTAACAAGAGCTAGGTAAAAATTAGGGTCTAAAATGCCTCCTTTCGCCCATTTCCCCAACAAAGTTTCCAAAAGTGGAATCGGTGTATCAGGAAATGCGAGTTGAAGACGGAACAATATTGACATAAGAAGTCCCACAAAAGCCATAAATATCCCTGTTACCAAGAATTGCTTTGCAATCATTTTATGGTCTTGCGAGAAGATGTACTTCGTTATGAAGTTTTCTTCGTGGTGATGGTGCTGTTCATCAGCCAAAAACTCATTGTGATGATGTCCGTGCGTGTGCGCCATATATTATATTTTTATAATTTCTGATGGATTAACTATTAGAATTTGCTTTAGAGGAAATGGCAGCTTGCGCCTTTTTAACTTCTACCTTAGCAGGCTCTGCCTTTTTAGGAGCAGCGGGTGTTGGGGTAGCGGGAGTTGTAGGAGCAGTTTTGGTTGAATCTGCAGTAGCTGGTTTTGCCTCAACTACAGGAGCAGCAGGTGTATTTGCTTCCTTCCAAGCCAAATAGGTTGGTTTTTCAGCCTTTAACCACTTTTTATACTCTTCTTCTGTTTCAACTACAACCACACGACGCATATTCCAATGCCCACCCCCACAAATTTCTTGGCAAGCAAGTTCGTAGTTAAACTTTGGATTGTTTTTAATTTCACGCATTTCTTTGGTCGTTTTAGTGGGGGTAAACCAGATACTTGTAGCCATACCTGGAACCGCATCCATTTTCAAACGGAAATGAGGGAAAGAAGCACTATGTAAAACGTCTTTTGCCTTGATAATCACCTTTACAGGTTTTCCTACGGGGATATGAATCTCTTGAGGATTAACGTCGTCTTGCGAGTTTTTATCAGAGAAATGATAACCGTTAGAATTTCCGTTTGCATTGTTGATAGAATCCCAAGAAACAGCACCAAATTTACCATCAATACCTGGGTAACGAACAGTCCATTCAAATTGTTTACCAGTCAACTCAAGTTGAGTAGCACCAGCAGGTGCGGGTGTGGTGATGTCTGTCCATACAAAAATGCCTTTGAAAATTAAAAGTGTCAAAACAATTGCAGGAATAACTGTCCACCAAATTTCGAGTTTGTTATTTTCTGGGTAGAAATATGCTTTTTTACCATCTTTTCCTGCATATTTATAGCAGAAATAAAACAATGCCGCATGTGTGACCACGAACACGATGCCCGTAATCCATGCTGTAATCCAAAACATTTCGTCAATAGCCTCTCCTTGAGAAGATGCAGGGTCGTGAATTAGCCCGTACAAATTATCATACATTCCTGTTGACCAAATAGAAAGCGGGATTCCAATGATAAAAAATAGTACGAAAATAATTCCGTTAATTTTATTGGCATCCCATTTTGCAAACAGGTCGATGTCTTTCAAACGAAAGAATAAATAAACGTTAAATGCCGCTAGTACGATGACTATTGGTACTAAAACTTTTATGAGCGTTAAGATATCCATATTATTCAGTGAACAGTAAGCAGTGAACAATTAGCGATGACCATTAACCAAGCACTGCTTTGTTGGTTACAGTCGAATTTAGATATATCAAAATAAGGTTAAGTGTAAGATAAGGCGAGCTTTTCGCCTTATCTTAGTAGCCTTTACTAAATAACTCCTGTTGAATGGTGTAAACTTTCTTCCAAATAAGGATTGTTTTTTGTTACTAATGGATATTTTGCCAAAGAAGAAAATACCACGAACAAAAACACACCCGCAAAAGTAAGCATCATTCCAATTTGCATCAAAATGGAAGCAAAAGAAGCACTATGTTGACCAATTGCGCCGGGCATAATCAATTGATACAAGTCGTTCCAATGTCCCATCAACATAAAGAAACACATAGGGTATAAAATAAATTGAACTCTTTTTGCATTTCTCATCATCAAAACAAGGAAGGGAGTAACAAAGTTTGCAATGATGTTGAAGAAAAAGAAGAATTTATATCCTAAATATTCCGCAGACAATTGATAATTTTCATAACCTGTTGCACCTTCACCAAAAATGGTATTTCCACCCATTCTTCTGACATAGTAGATGCTTTCTTCAGGAACATTTGAATACCAAATCAATAAGAGTTGGGACACCCAAATATATGACCAGAACACACTAAAACCAAACATAAACTTACCTAAATCATGCAAATGACTATCATTTACATAAGAAAGGTAGCCATGACGTTTTAAGATAATTACGAGCAACATGATGGTAGTGATAGAAGAAACCATCGTCCCTGCAAACACATATACTCCATAAATTGTACTAAACCAAGTAGGCTCCAAAGATTTCAACCAATCTACACAAAAAAGAGAATAAGTAAGCGCGAAGATAATCATGAAAACCGCTGCATACACCCCTGTTTTGTTATAAGCATCTAATCCACCTACAGTATCTTCACTGGTAGAGGCTTTTCTCATTAACCAAACAAAAGCACCCCAAACCGCAAAAAAGAAAAGGTTACGCCCAATAAAGAAACCTTTATTCAAATAGGCTTGTTTCGCCACTACTAAAGGGTTTGTGCTATGCAACCATTCATAGATATTATCCATTAAGCCAAATAACACAATAAAACCAATGAATGATACGAATACAAACATACTCATCGCTTCTGGGATTCGGCGAAAAGCAGTCAGCCAACCAGCGCCACCTAGTGTGCTAAGTACGATAAATACGAAAGCACCAATAGCGAGTCGAAAAAAGAACACGTTTGTTAGCAGAAAATCTGCTGTGAATCGTGTCATAAAAGTAACATTCTTTGCTGCGTGTGCGCCATGCCCTGCTGCTTCATGCCCGTGTGCTGGTGCGGGTGCATCTTGCAAAAGCATAGCCCCAAGCGCCAACAAGATAATTCCTAAAACCAAAGTAATAATGGTATTAGTTTTGAGTTTGCCACTAAAGGAAAATCTTTCGTTTAGTTGCTCTGCTGTATAGTGAACCGCTTCCAAAACTTTATATCTTTTAATCGTTGAACAATTTTTAACACTGAGAATTGCTATGGTTTTTTGCCGTTAGCAGGTTTTGCTGCTGGTGCTTTTTCTGCGGGTTTAGCAGCAGGTTTTGCTGCTACAGCTGCAGGTTTCGTTTCAGCAGGTTTCGCTGTTGCAGGTTTCGCATCTGCTTTTGCAGGAGTTGCAGTTGCAGCAGGAGCAGCGGCAGGAGCATTTTTCAAGAAGTTTTTCTTGATATAATAAATTACTTGCCAACGTTGCTCTGGGGTAATTTGAGAGGCATAAGAACCCATCAAGTTTTTCCCATAAGTAATGCTATGATACATTTTGCCTTCTGTAAGTCCCACTTTTGACTCATAAGAGCCGGGAGTAGGATATTTTTCCGATTCTACAATCGTACCATTACCATCACCTTTATCACCATGGCAAATTGCACAGAAGGTTTTATAGACAGAGTCACCTTTAATTAAGATGTCTTTTTCCATTGCCTTACGAGCCGTGGTGTCAGTAATTGCTTCCATACGCGCCACTAATGGGCTTTTTACCAAGTTTGACGCACTGTCATAAGCTTCTGGCGTGTTTTCGAAGTGGTAAGGTTGAAAATTTTCAGCCACATACCAGCTATTACGCGGAACCGTACCTTTTGGAGCATATTGCATATTTCTTCCATCTCTAAAGACAGAAGGCTTCCATTGTGTATAAGATTCTAAGGCTTCAGAATGATACATATTTGGTGCAAATTCCAAACCTGTTTCATATCCATCAACCGAATAGCGCTTATCCCCTTCTCCACCAAAGCCAACTACAATTGGTGTGATGAGTTTAGGACCAATGAATGCAGAGCCAACCAGTCCTACAAGTAATAGAACTACTGCCCCTCCGATTAAATATTTTGTATCTATTTTTTGCATTGATTTTAACAGTAAACAGTTTTTAGTTATCAGTAACTATCTGTTTGATACTAATTACTGGGAGGAAAATAATGGTTAAGTTGTGGTTTCAACCTCAAATGCGCCATGCTCTCTGAAAATCTCCTTAATTTTATCATGTTGTTTTACCTTATCCGCATCTATCGCCACCACAAACACATCATCAGTTTGACGAATGTCTAGTAATTTTGCCTTTTTGCCTGGATAATAACGCCCAACAATTAAAAAGGTGAGAACCATTCCATGTGCCGAAAACAATACAGTTAATTCAAAAGAGATTGGCACAAAGTCCACCCAAGCAAGCGAAGGTTTCCCCCCAATGTCCATAGGCCAAGGGATGAACACATTTTGAAACCAGTCGGGACCCCAGTCACGATATACCCCCACTATTAACAAGAAAGCTGCAAGCAATCCACAACATCCGTAAATAAAGCCAGCGATGGTTAAGCGGGTACGCTTGATGTCCAAATACTGCTCAATTCCGTGAATGGGGAAAGGCGTATAGGCATCATATACAGGTATCCCTCTGTGATGCACGTCAGCCAATGCCTCCATCATACGCTCGGGATGCCAAAATTTTGCTACGATAAGATTCGATTTCATCTTTTTATTTCGAGATTACGAAAAATTAATTGTAAATAATTGATGAGTGATAGTTGAAAGGTGATAATTAATGGATAATTGATAATAGAGCTTTATGACAATTTTCTCGCTGTGAGCATTTTTCCTAAAGTTATTACCTTAATGAATTATTCAAAACACTTCTTTAAAAGAAACATTATTTATATCACCTCTCCCTTTTCACTTATCCCCTATAATTAATGGTGTGCTGTAACTACATTATCTTTCGCGCCTGCCGGTAAATCTTCTGGTTTTCTTAATTCGCGTACCAAAGTTTTTACCTCAAACATATTGATTACAGGTAAATATTTAGCAAACAAGAAGAAACATGTGAAGAATAAACCAAATGAACCAATGAAAATCCCCACTTCCACCCAAGTAGGTGTGTAGTTAGCCCAACGTGCTGGGATAAAGTCATGGTGTAGAGAAGTTACAATAATTACAAAACGCTCAAACCACATACCTACGTTTACAAACAAAGAAAGAATGAAAGTAATCGTCATATTGGTACGAACTTTTTTGAACCAAAACAACTGCGGAGTAAGTACGTTACAAGTAAACATTGTCCAATATGCCCACCAATAATCCCCGAAAGCGCGGTTGATGAATACATATCTCTCAAACAAATTACCTGAATACCAAGCAGTAAAGAACTCAGTAGAGTAAGCTAATCCCACAAGAGAACCTGTTGCAATGACAATTTTTGCCATATTTTCCATGTGTTCTATTGTGATATAGTTCTCTAATTTATATACTTTTCTTGTTACTACCAACAAGGTTTGCACCATTCCGAATCCTGAGAAAATTGCACCTGCAACGAAGTAAGGAGGGAAAATAGTAGTATGCCAACCAGGAACAACAGAAGTTGCAAAGTCAGTACTTACTATCGTATGTACAGAAAGTACAAGTGGCGTACAAAGACCCGAAAGGATAAGAGAAATCACTTCATAACGAGACCAATTTCTTGCAGAACCTTCCCAACCAAAACTCATTCCGCCATAGATAGAAGAGGCGAGTGTTTTGCCTTGTCTCCAAAATCTATCTCTCAAAGTTGCAAAATCAGGAATCATACCCAAATACCAAAACACCAAAGAAACGGTAAGGTAAGTAGAGATTGCAAATACGTCCCACAAAAGTGGTGAGTTGAAGTTAGCCCACAAAGAACCGCGTGTATTAGGAATCGGTGCGAACCAGAACAAATCCCAAGTACGACCTGCGTGGATACCCGGAAATATTGCGGCGCAAAGTACGGCAAAAATCGTCATTGCCTCCGCAGAACGGTTGATAGAGTTACGCCAAGTTTGACGGAATAACATCAAAACGGCAGAAATCAATGTACCTGCGTGACCAATACCTACCCAAAATACGAAGTTTGTGATGTCAAAGCCCCAACCAACTTCTGTATTCAAGCCCCAAACACCAATACCTTCCCATAACAAGTATCCGATTAATCCTAACAAACAGAAAGTAAGGACTAAGGCAGAAATTGTGAACCACAAAAACCATTGCTTGGTAGGTGCAGATTCTATCGGGCGAGCAATATCGTCAGTAATCTGACGATACTGGTCGGTATTGTTAATAAGTTTATTTCTAACAGATGCTTCTACGTGCATATATTTTGAATTAACAATTTACAATGAATAAAAAGAGAATAATTATGAGTGTGGCGTTGCAGCTTTTTCTTCATGCTTTTCAGCCCCATGTCCATGCCCGCCGTGTTCTTCGTGCGCAGGACCTTCACCCGCTTTACGATTTCTCACCTTCGTCATGTAGCTTACAGAAGGAAGGGTTTTTACTTCTTCTAACACTGTAAAAGCTCTGTCATCAACAAAAAGCTTCGCCACTTCGCTATTTTTATCGTTCAAGTCGCCAAAAACGATAGCACCTGTTGGGCAAGATTGCTGACAAGCAGTTTTCACTTCTAGTTTAGACTTAAATTCAGTAGAACTACCTGCATTGATTTTTGCACGAAGTTTTGAATCTTGCAAACGTTGTACGCAGAAAGAGCATTTTTCCATTACCCCACGGAAACGAACCGTAACATCAGGATTCAATGCCATTTTGCCCAACTCATTGTTCATGTTGAAATCAAACTCGTTGTTATTATGGTATTTAAACCAGTTAAAACGGCGAACTTTGTAAGGACAGTTGTTTGCACAATAACGCGTACCTACACAACGGTTATAGGCCATCATGTTCAACCCTTCTTTACTGTGAACTGTTGCTAATACTGGGCAAACCGTTTCACAAGGTGCATTTGCGCAATGTTGACACATCATCGGTTGATACACAGCACTTACCGTTTCAGGTTTCTCATAATCGCCCATATAATAACGGTCAATACGCATCCAGTGCATATCACGATGACGAACGATTTCCTCTTTTCCAACCACAGGTATATTGTTTTCCGCATGACAACTCACCACACAAGCTCCACAACCCGTACATTTGTTCAAGTCAATCGCCATAACCCAACGAACCATTCTACCTGTTTCTTCTTCTTTATAATGCGTATCCCAAAGGGTAATTAACTCTTTTTTCGTATGATCGCGCAACTCATTTCCCGCCTTTGAGCTTTTTACATAATTCTCCAAAGTCGTTTCACGAATAATATGATGCGAACGGTCGAAATGGTTGTCTGTACCAATTTCAGGAAGATTCGCATCAGTCAACAAATCATATTTTTGGAATTTCGCAATCATGTATTCATCACCCGTAGGGTTTACTGCTACATTGGTTGCGGAATAAGAAAGCGTAGTGCCATTCATGCTTACCATCGGATAAACATTTGCACTTCCTTCGATTTTTGAAGCAGTTTTACCTGCTTTTGTTCTGCCATAGCCTAGCGCAATTCCGATTGTATTTGCAGCTTGGCCAGGTTGAGGCACAACCGCCAATTTCACTTTTTTATTTCCAACTGTAACCTCTACAACATCGTTCAACTTCAGGTTCTTTTCTTTTGCATAAGCAATCGGAACGGTAACATAATTGTCCCATGAAGTACGTGTTACAGGGTCAGGCATTTCTTGTAACCAAGGATTGTTTGCGTGTTTTCCATCTTTTATGCTTATTTTTTGATAGAAAACCACATCCATTTTGCCATTGCTAAATTTCCCTGACAAGTTAGTTGCTGCGGCTTGCAAACCTGTAGCATTAATGTTGCCAGTTGATGAAGCAGCCAAAGTAGTTGCAACAACCCCTTTTCTTACCGCCTCGTCCCAAAAAGTTTGGAAAGAAGTATATTCCGTTTGCGCTTTGAATACACTGTTTCTCCAATTATTTTGAACATAAGCCATGTAATCAGTGTTGTTACCCGCCCATTTCAACAAAGAAGTTTGCGCTTGACGCGTTTGATAAATCGTGTTGATAGTAGGCTGATTGATAAGGTATTGACCTGCAACAGGGCTTGCATCATTCCAAGATTCAAACTCTGAGCTGTCTGGGCAAGTATATTTACAAACTTCAGAAGTTTCATCTTCTTTGTTTGCAAAAGAAACGCTCAATCCTACTTTTGCAATTGCAGCTTTTAGTTCTTCTCCAAATGGAGTTTCGTAAACAGGATTACAATCATAGAAAAATACAGCATCAACTTGTCCACCTTTGATGTCGCTCACCAATTTAGCAAGGGCAACATCGTCCCCTAATTTTTGGTAAGAAGGATTATCCAAATCAATCGTAACACCATAATTTCCGAGCATTGCATTCAAACCATTCACGATTTGTTGCGTTGCCAAGTCATTTGCACCTGCTACAACCAAAGATTTTCCTTTTGCAGCTACTAATTCTGCGGCAATTTTGTCCACCACATTTCCCGCCAAGTTAAAAGCAGGAACGCCGGACAAAACAGGTTGCCCCAAAGCAGCAGCCACTTTATTATATAAATTCATCAAAGCTACACCTTCTTGTGATGGATTTACAGGCACACGCACATCAGCGTTAGAACCTGTCAAACTCATCAAGGCTTCGATTTGAAAATGGCGAGACATTTTTTTTGATTTTGCATCGCGAGTAGTTACATATTGCGCTGAATATTGAACAGGAGAAAGCCATGTTCCTAAAAAGTCAGCACCAAAACTTACGATTACTTCCGCTTTGTCAAAATGATAAGAAGGAATTACTTTTTTGCCAAAAGTAGCCTCATTTGCTTGAGAGATAGCAGAATAAGAAACGGCATCGTACATAACGTGTTGACCGCCTCCTACAGAGGTTAAAAACTCGTTTACAGCAGCTATGGTAGAAGGGCTATTAATCGTAGAAGAAACCAATCTTACACGACTGCCTTTACCTTGTGCTTTCAAAGCTGCAAGTTGCGCGGCAATATCTTTGTCCACTGTAGCCCAATCAGAATTTTGATTTCCTTTTTTGGGAGCTTGCAACCTGTCCACATCATACATATTCAAAATGGTTGCATGACCTGTTGCACAAACGCCACCTTTGTTCATTTGCGCGTCAGGGTTGCCTTCAATTTTAATTGGACGACCTTCTCTTGTTTTTACGATTACGCCACATCCTGCCGAACAACCGTTACAAACTGAAGAATACCAGTTTGCAACACCTGGGTTAATGTCCTCAGGTTTGTTTACGTAAGGGATAACTTTTTTCAATGGGGTTTCATTACACGCCGCCAAAGTAGCCGCAGTGATACCAAAACCGAACAATTTCAAAAAGTCGCGACGATTGGAAGCGAAACTTAACGATTCTTCAGTTGCCTCTCCTAACTTTTGCTCTAAGGGCAAGTCCGTAGCGAACTCGTTATTCATTGAGCCTTTGAGTTGTTGAGGAGCATCTAAATTGTCTATATGACTCCAATATTTTGGCTGTTTCATTTTATACTTAATTCGTAATTAATCAGTGAACAATTATCAGTTATCAGTAAACAGTTATCAGTAAACAATTTGTCAGGATTGATTTAGAGATAATATTTATTCGTTACGGAGCTGATAAGGAAGAAAATAAAACTTGTTATAATATATTTTGGCAGTACTTTAGTGAGCAGTAAACAATTATTATGATAACTGTTTACTGTACACTGTTTACTGCTAATAGTGGCATTTCGCACAATCCAAACCGCCTTGGTCTTCTACCGTAAACTCTGTATCTTGACCCAAAGATTTCACTTTTGTATCACGGTGACACTGCACACACCATCCCATTGAAAGGGGCGCGTGTTGATAAACCACTTCCATATTTTGAATTTCCCCATGACAAGTTTGGCAACGTTGTCCACCTACGGTTACGTGCTGTGCATGGTTAAAATAAGCATGATCGGGCAAGTTGTGGATACGTACCCACTCAATTGCTTTTCCTGATTTATTTTTTACATCTAAAGCTTCAAACAATTCCGTGCTTTTCTTCTCATCATCTAACCATTGTTTGAATTTTGCAGTAATCGTATCTTGAGAAGTACCAGGTGCAAAATATTTTTTATCTACAGGATTCCAACCTGCAGAAACGTATATTTTACCAATTTCGCCTTTACCATAAGTTGGACCTTTTTCAACTGCTTTGTGGCAGTTCATACATACATTGGTAGAAGGCACCCAAGCATTTTTACTTTTAGAAGCACCTGAGTGACAGTATTGGCATTGGATTTTGTTTGTACCTGCGTGCAATTTATGGCTATATTTGATAGGTTGCTCAGGCATATAATTTTGGTGCAAAGAAACGCCTCTTGCCGCCTCAATTAATTTTGCAGTACCACCCACCAATACAACGGTAATTAAACAACCTGCCACAAAACGATTGCGCAAGAAGTCACCAAATTGCTTGTAAACATCAGAAGTTGAAAGGGCGCGTTGCTCGTCTTTTGCACGAACAGCAGCCACCAAAGCTGCAGTACCAAAAATCAATATCAAGCCAATTCCTAGCAACAATGCTGCAAGTCCTAACAAGGTATAATAGATTTTGGGGTCATCTAAGATGTTAGCATCACCCTCAGAAGTGGCAACAGATGGTTTATCAACGGTCGGCTTGTAGTCTGCTACATACTTTAAAATGTCATCAATATCAGCATCTGTAAGGAATGTAAAAACATTCATTTGCTGTTTGCCAAATTGGTTATAGATGGCAATAGCTTTGGGGTCATTTGCTTTAATCAAAGCTTGGTTATTTTTAATCCACTTGTATAACCAATCCTTGTCATTCGCGTATTTTTCCTCTACGCCTTTTAGCGCAGGACCCACGAGTTGAGCATCTACTTTGTGGCAAGAAGTACAGTGCTGCTTAAACAATGCTTCCCCTTTTTGAGGGTCAGCCGCATACAGATGGTTGAAGCCGAGCAATAGCACAGCAAACCAAAGGGAGATTGTAATTCTTACGTTTGAAAAGGCAATTTTTACCATATTTCAAGAAATTTTGTAATATTTTTCACTTTTTTAGGCTTTAAGTCGCAACCTTTTGGGGAAACTCGCGTATAAACACTTAAAACCAATTACTTTAACCCAATAATCCGCAAAAAGTTAGGCACAGAAACAAAAAAATCCCTACTTTTCATGAATTTGGTCGCAAAGTAATGGGATATTATAAAAACTTCAAACAAAAACTTAAAAAAAGATGCAAGAAAAGTGTTATTTAGAATTAGTCTAAATAACACTTTCTTCTTTTAAGGTGATTTTTGGCACTAAAAATTATTTTTTCTCCTGCGTTTTTTCTTTTTATACAAGTAAATATTAGAAAATGAAAGATTTGATTTCTAATTTAATAAAATACAAGAATTATATTTTTTTGAAAAGAATAGCATTTTTCATCTCCCTACTCTACCTGCCATTTCCCATGCTTCTTTTCTTCGCTACAAAGTACCTCATCTCTTCTTAGTTCATGCAAAATCATTTACAAAAAACACAAAAAGTCATCGAATTTATCCAAAATAACTTAGCAGATGAGATAGCAGCAAGTGAAATTATAAGGGTTTTTATATCAACTTTTGGGTAGCAAATGGAGTGGTACTAGTGCCAAACTACAACGCCCCCAATGATGATGCAGCCAATGCCATTATTCAAAAACAATATCCTACCAGAAAGGTTATAGGAATTGACGTAAGAAACCTTTATGAAAATGGCGGAATGGTACATTGCGTTACACAGCAACAAGCATTGTAAGTTTATTTAATTTCAACCATGAGCAAAGATACAGGAGCTAAATTTGATGGTTTTCATCTATTATTGTGGCTCATAAAAGATACATTATGGGTAATGGGTTTCAAAAATGCAACCTTGTTTATGGTGTTTCCTACTTTGACTTATACCTTTTATTTGCTTTATAAAAACTATCAAGACAAAGATTTTTTTATTTTGTATCTCGCTATTTTGTGTTGGTTATTAGGAAATTCGGCTTGGATAATCAATGACTTTTGGCTTCAAAATCAATATGATAAGGTGTGCTATGTGTTTTTTTTCTTGGGAATTGCTGTATCTATCTTTCACATTTTAAGGCAAAAATATGTCAGCAAATAGTATTATAAATACCTTACATTTTATTGAGGAAAATTATGCTCGTGCAATTTCTGTGGAAGAAATCGAGCAAGTTTCCTGCTATTCTTATCGCAATTTTCAGCGCATATTTAAACATATTTGCAATGAAACGATTGGCTCTTTTCAAAAGCGACTGAAATTAGAAAACGCCTATAAAATGCTATTATACAACCATGAACCTGTTAATAATATTGGATATGATGTAGGTTTTGAAACACCTTCCGCCTTTGCAAAAGCTTTTAAACAACATTTTGGGTTTACGCCATCTGAAGTAAGAAAGCATAAGGAAGTTATTTTTACCCAAAATGATATTGTTTTAACTACTCCAGAAGATATTCTGCCCTATAAAGCGGTCATTATGCCGCAAGAAGAAGTCTATTTTAGTAGGGTTATTGCTGCTTATGATAGCCCTGAGATAGAAACACATTGGGCTAAGTTTATGCAATTCGGTTTTCCGCCACAAAGTAAATTTTATGGAATAATTGCAGACGAACCTTGTATTACAGAGGATATAAGGTGTAGATATGATGCTTGTTGTGATACATCTCCTTTATTAAAGAATTTGCCCAAAAAGAAAATATTTGGCGGAAAATATATACAGTTTACACACACGGGAACGTATGATACACTTGACGAAACGTACCAAAAAATCTATACACAATGGATGATAAATGCTGATTTGGAATTTTCTAATTCACCCCATATCGAATATTACGAACCCCATAATAGCCAAGCAGACTTGAATAAAACACATATTTTTATTCCTATTTTGTAGTTTGTCCATTTTGGAACATTGCTTGTCTTTTTGGGATAATTGCAGCTTGAAAAGATTCCAGACCTTTGTACTGTAAATATTAATCAATTATCTCATGTACAAAATTCTTTTAGTTATCAGCAGTGCAATTATTGCAAGTACTTTATTTTCTTCTTGTCAAAAAGACAGCGTTCTACCTAATACTGAGGAATTGTCTTTGTCAGATGATAGCACAAACCAAAGTCATAAAATGGCAACAATTACTTATACGATGCCTGACGAAAATCAACCCCATGAAGGGACTTGGTTGCAATGGCCGCATCAATATACCTATGGCTTAACCTATCGTAATAGACTCGACCAAACATGGGTAAAAATGACAAAAGAATTAGTAAGTAGTGAAAAAGTCCACATTATTGCCTACAATACTACCGAAAAAAACAGAATTATCACTTTGCTCAATAACGCTTCTGTGCCTTTGACAAATGTTGATTTTAGAATTTTTCAGACCAATGATGTATGGGTAAGAGATAATGGACCTATTTATGTAAAAGATAATGCGAATATACTCAAAATTACGGACTGGAAATTTAATGGCTGGGGAAATAAGGCAAGCTATACAAAATGTAACATAATTCCCATGTCTGTGGGAACAGCGACTGCTAAGACGGTTATTAATTTAAACAATTCGCTTTGCCTTGAAGGAGGCGCATTTGAAATAGATGGAAAGGGAACTTTTTTGGCTACCAAAAGTGCCATTCTTAATAGCAACCGAAATCCTAATATTACGCAGGCACAAGCAGAGGCAATTTTGACTACGAATTTGGGTGTTACCAAGTTTATATGGTTAGATGGAGTTGCTGGTTTAGACATAACGGATATGCACATTGATGGCTTTGCCAAATTTGTAAACAGCACAAAACTCGTAACGATGAATACCAACGATTTGCTGGATTGGGGAGTGCCACAAAGCGATATAACGAAACTATTTGCTGCCAAAAATAAAAGCAACGTAACTTATACAAAGATTTATGTGCCACAAACTGCCAATAATGTAGTAACGGCTTATGGTAAAAATTTGGGATATAAAGGTTCTTATTGCAATTACTATGTAGCCAACAATAAAGTGCTAGTACCTAATTATAATGACCCAAATGATGCCGTTGCCAATGCCATTATCCAAAACCTATATCCGGGTAGAACGGTAGTGGGAATTGACTGCCGCAATTTATATGAAAATGGGGGTATGGTTCATTGCGTTACCCAGCAACAACCCGTAGCAGGTGCAGTAGGGATAGAAGAGGATCAGGCTAATGCGTTGGATAGCAAGCTTTTCCCTAATCCTGCAAATACAAACCTTTTCTTAACCTTTACAGGAAAAACAGCTTCCGTCAGCATTCTAAATGCGTTTGGGGAAGAGGTAATTCAGCTTGAAAACTATGTAACTCATCAAAAAATAGATATTGCTCAATTAGTTACGGGTATTTATTATGTAAAGATTACCAATGATAAAAATGAAACCTCGGTAAAGAAATTTGTAAAAGAGTAATTTCTTATAGGGTTGTCTAAAAATTTCGGAACTCTTTTGAAGCGTTCCGAAATTTTTGCGTAGAACATAATAAAAACGCAATCACATTGAATAATATTTTTGGGGCAAAACTCGAAAAGGAAAAGGCTATTTCACCTTTTTCATCTTTTTTCGCAACCTTCTCCCCTGCCCTCTCGTAAAAGCCCTTGAACGCGAGCAACACATTTTGCCATGATGTATATTCTGTTCATAGAAAAAACACTTTATCTTACCTTATTTGAGGTGGATGATTTCCTTAAAATAAACAAAAACAACAAAAACGGCTGCCTAGATTTGAACGAAAGTTCAGGTTTAGGCAGTTTTTTTAGGGGAAATAAGTAGTGGATAATTAAGAATTGAGAATGGAAAATGATTTCAACTTGGGGTAGTGGCATAAATGTAATGCTGTACGGGCTGCTTTAGCTGCCCGATAACTTGCAAAAACTTCGTTTTTGCGCTTTTGCGGCAGCTAAAGCAGCCGCTACAGGTTTTAGTTAGCATTACATTTG
>JBJXHA010000643.1:0-25674 GCA_046160275.1 Bacteroidia bacterium
GTGCGAATATCGGTCAAATATTCCATCAAGGCGCCTACATTGGCATCAATAGACATACAATTATCATTCAACACCACGAGCAAATTCGCTTTTGCCCAGCCCCCATGATTCAACCCTTCGAAAGCTATGCCTCCCGTCATTGCACCATCACCAATAACCGCCACCACTTGACGATTTTCGCCTTTATATTGCGCGGCTACTGCCATACCTACCGCAGCCGAAACCGAAGTAGAGGAATGTCCTACGCCAAAGGTATCGTAAATAGATTCTGTACGCTTAGGAAAACCAGAAATTCCTTTATAAATACGGTTGGTGTGGAATTGGTCACGCCTTCCTGTTAGGATTTTATGCCCATATGCTTGGTGTCCTACGTCCCAAATCAATTGGTCATAAGGCGTATTAAATACATAATGAATTGCCGTAGTTAACTCGACTACACCCAAACTTGCACCAAAATGTCCACCATTTACCGAAACAGTAGAAATAATAAAATCACGCAACTCATCGCAAAAGTCTGCCAATTTTTCCATAGGAATTTTGCGAAGGTCTTCAGGTGTATTTACCTGTGCTAATAATGATGAGGGCTGAATTTTTACCATATAATTTGTATGTTTTTTTCGATGTGATGTGAGTAGTAAACGCTGCATTTACAGAAAAGTTCTGCAAAAATGTATTTTTTTCTGTTAATTATTACTAAAACTATAAACTGACCCGCTCCAAATACCTACATTCTTCCCCCACAATCATCACCAAATAGGTAACTAAATCGGGCTGTTCTTGAAATTCCAATCGGAAGTTGTACCATAATTCAAAGATTTTTGTAAAATTACAAAAAATTTCAACGACTTCACAAAAAAAGCGCACTTAAAAAGTACGCCATTTTTATTACAGATTTGTATATCTTTTATCCCAAATAGGTTTTTAAGCCTTTACTGCGTGAAGTATGACGCAAACGGCGAATCGCTTTTTCTTTAATTTGGCGCACACGCTCCCTAGTTAAATCGAATTTCTCCCCAATTTCTTCTAAGGTAAGTGAATGTTCCACGCTAATTCCAAAGTACAAACGCACAACTTCCGCCTCGCGCTGTGTAAGCGTACTCAAAGCACGTTCTACATCACGACTCAAACTTTCATTAATCAAGGTATCATCGGGGTCAGGCTCTGAATCATTGCGCAATACCTCAAGCAAGCTATTTTCTTCTCCTTGTACGAAAGGCGCATCAATCGAAGTATGGCGACCAGAGATTTTCAAAGTTTCAGAAATTTCATCTTCGGTCATTCCTTCAACTACCTCGGCTATTTCTTCCGCAGAAGGCTCACGCTCATATCTTTGCTCCAAACTTGAAAAAGCCTTTCCAATTTTATTTAATGCGCCCACGCGATTGAGGGGCAAACGAACAATACGCGACTGCTCGGCAAGTGCCTGTAAAATGCTTTGACGAATCCACCAAACAGCATAAGAAATGAATTTGAAACCACGCGTTTCATCGAAACGTTTTGCTGCCTTAATCAAACCGAGGTTCCCCTCATTAATCAAATCCCCTAACGAAAGTCCTTGATTTTGATATTGTTTTGCTACCGAAACCACGAAACGCAAATTCGCTTTAGTAAGGCGTTCCAACGCTACTTGGTCGCCTTGACGAATCCTTCTCGCCAATTCTACTTCCTCATCAGGCGTAAGCAACTCCACCTTACCAATTTCTTGTAGGTATTTATCCAGAGATTGCGACTCCCTATTGGTGATTTGCTTGCTAATTTTTAGCTGTCTCATGTATGTTAAATAGTTTATTCAATGAATTGTCAATAAAAAGCACTTTGCCTTTATTTTTGTATTGGATTAAGCTAGAATCTTATTTTTATAAGCAAAAAAAGTGCGCAAAATTACGTTTTTTTGCTTAATATTGCTATGTTTTTCAAAAAAATAAAAACCTAGTACCAAAGTGAGTTACTTTGGTTTAGATAAGATAGTAAGCAAAACAAAAATAGGAGGGTATTTGTTGGTGAAAATTAGCGATTTATACGCAAATTTAAGGAAAAAGTTGAAATAAACCGAAAAAACATGAAAAAATGTTAGATTTTGACGTGAAAAAGAAACTAAAATGAAAGATTTATTCAAAAATATGGAAAATGAACTCATTCAACTGGCGTTAATTGGCACAGAAAGAGGAGGCGAATTACCTGCTTTACCGCCCTCTTTTTTGGTAGCAGATGACGCAAGTAATGAAGAAAAGTTACTCATGGCTGCAGCTTTGTTGTCTTTGCAAGAACGAGCAGCCTTTTTACCTGAAAAATATGAAGGGGAATTGCCTGAATTGTGTGAGGCAGAAACCTTGCCTTATATGCGTCAGCAATCGGCAGATTTGTTTGTCATTTTATTGAGCACTAATAATAGCCAGCCGCTTGTGCAGCATTTTTTAGAAAAAATGATAGAAAAGGGGCGGATTTTGCGCCCTAATTTATTGCCGCAACTCCTTATTTATGGTAAAAATCGGAAAGAATTGCATCATTTGATTGCAAATATGATTGGGAAACGGGGCTTTTGGTTGGCAAATCAAAATGCAGAATGGAGTTACATCAAAAAACAAGCAAGTCAGGCAAATGTGAATGATTGGGAGGAAGGTACACATCAGCAACGTTTGGCGTATTTGCATCAAGTAAGAAAACAGGATGCTGCGGCAGCAAGGGAATTGTTGGAACAAACTTGGAGTAAGGAAGGCTTAGCGCAACGCTTAGAGTTTTTAGAAATTTTTTCAGAAAAATTGAGCAAAGAAGATGAGGTTTTTTTATCCCATTTATTGGCAGAAAGAAGTCGAGATATTCGCGGTCTTGTGATGAAATTACTCGCCCAAATTCCGAAATCTGCTTTGCAAGAGCGTATGAAAAAGCGTTTGGAGAACATTTTGCAAATAAAAACGGATAGCAAAGGAAAGGCTGTTTTTGAACTCAATTTGCCTGAAAAATGCACAGACGAAATGGAAAAAGATGGCATTGATGCCAAAAGCAAGGGCTATCCTTCGGTAAAATCGGGTTGGGTGGCTCAGATGATAAATTGCGTTCCTTTAAATGAACTGCTGCCAAATAAAAATCATACAATTTTAGCATATATCGACATTATACAAAAATCGGAATGGGCAAATATTTTATTTCCTGCTTTTGCTGATAGTGCGGTGCTTCATCATACAGCAGCGTGGAAATTAGCTTTGCTAGAATTTTGGTTGAAAGAGGGAGCAGGTGGGCATATTACGAGAGAAAAAATCATTCAACTTGTCAATGATTTATCACCAACGGCTTTTACATCTTTGGCAAAAAGTGCTGATAAAGAAGCATATAAAGATAAAAAAGTGATGGATTTATTTGCTTTTCGTAAGAAAAACTGGAAAGAAACAGATACTGAAATTGCCTTAATCACGTTAAAAGAGGCAGTGAAAACCTACCGCGATAAGCAACCGTTTCATTGCCCTGAAATGCTTTCTTTTATTCAACAAATTGTATTGTCCATTTCAGAAAATAAAATCCCTTATTTTACGGAGGTATTTACAGAGCTGAAAGACCACAATGCAAATTGGGCAAAAGAAATGAACGCACACATTCAACAGTTGCAATTAAGGACTAGAATTTTTGTGGAAGTGAGCCAAAATTAAGCAATGAAAATGTAAAAAGTTCGTAACATAGGTATGCACAGAAGTTCATTTGTTTTGAGCTAAGGCAAAAGCAATACAAAAGTCATAAAATCTCTTGATACCGATATTTAAGGATACAATTCCGGGCTTTCGCTCGGAATTGTATCCTTTCCCCCCCCCAAGCCTAGCGATAGTATGTGGTGAGAAATACTACCCAAGCCCAACACCTCTTTACTACTGGCATCAACCAATAAATGCGGGTGAAGATAATAGCCATAACCTAAGCCATTTCCTATACTACCTAGCCCTTGCATGACTACCTCCCAATTGAAGAATTACTACACTTGGACTTGTGATTTGGCGACTTAATAAAGAGCCCCAAACCCCTTCTAATCGAATATCTCCTAATAATGACTTACTCATATTTCGCCTATTGCAAGCAAAGATACCTACTTTTAGTTACTTCTGTGCATACCTATGCTCTTCGAAGAGTTCCGAACTTTTTTGACAGCCCCTGCTATAAATGCTCCTACTTTTTCTTCGCTTTTTGCATAGGGTTTTCGCCTTCTTGTGTGCTGTATCGGCTGTAAGAAGAACCCTTATATAATTGAAAACGAGTAGGTTGTGAGATAGGCGGAAAATAATTATTGTCTGTATCCACGTCTGCAGTTTCAAGATAAGGGTCGAGGGATATTTGTTTTACCTCTTTTTCAAAGGCAAAAACTTTACTTACCTTTTCGTTATTATATCGCCAAATTTCGGCAGGAATACGAATTTCTTTCTGCGAGCCATCTGTCATTTCAAATAATAAAATCAGCGGCATCGGAATCCCTCCATTGTTTTTGAAGGTAATTTCATAAAAGTTATAGTTCAACGCTAATAATTTCTTTTCCTCCTCTGTTAAATTTGCCATAAAACGCTCATAGTCAGTCTTATCTGATTCCGTAACAGCAAAAGGATTGTAAGAATTATAAAAATCCTTTAATTTTTCGTCTTTTTCTACCAAACTTTCAGGAGTCGAATTTTTATAACGTTCGTCTGTTTTGTTGGTCGCGCTCGCTTTTTGGGCAGCTTCTGCAAGTGGTTTTTCGATTTCAGGGTTTTTCCCATCAATTTTCATCCATTTTACCTCAGCTAATTCAATTTCCGTATTATCCGTAGAAAAAAACCAAGACCACCAAAACCAGTCCAAGTCTATTGCCGAAGCATCTTCCATGGTTCTAAAAAAATCGGCAGGCGTGGGGTGTTTAAATGCCCAACGACGACAATATTCTTTAAAAGCATAATCAAACAACTCACGCCCCATAATCGTTTCTCGCAAAATGTTCAAACCTGTTGCTGTTTTTCCATAGGCATTATTTCCAAATTGTTTTAACTGCTCGGAATTAGTCATAATTGGCTCTAAGGTGCTTTTGTCACTTTTCATATAATTCGCAATTTTATAGGCATGACCTCTGCGCGAAGGGTAATCTCTGTCCCATTCCTGCTCTGCCAAAAACTGCACAAAAGTATTCAAACCTTCGTCCATCCAAGTCCATTGCCTTTCATCAGAATTGATAATCATGGGAAAAAAATTATGCCCAACTTCATGAATAATCACGCTAATCATGCCTGTTTTTACGCCTTCACTATACGTTCCATCGGGTTCAGGACGACCGCCATTAAAACAAATCATGGGATATTCCATGCCCATATTTTTGGTATGCACCGAAATTGCCACAGGATAATTGTAGTCTATTGTATGTTTGGAATAAGAGCTAATCGTATGCGCCACCACGCGCGTAGAATATTGCTCCCACAAAGGATTCCCTTCTTTGGGATAATAAGACATCGCCAAGATGTTTTTACCGCCAACATTTACCGCCATCGCGTCCCAAATAAATTTACGAGAAGAGGCAAAGGCAAAATCGCGCACATTTTCGGCAACAAATTTCCATGTTTTAGTCGTTTGGACAGGGTTAGTTTCCTTATTTTTTGCGGTTTCGCTATTCACAATAATTACGGGATTGTCAAAAGTCTGTTGTGCTTTTTCAAATTGCGTGATTTCTTGGGCAGATAAAACCGCCTTTGCATTTTGCAAAGTGCCAGATGCCCCTACAATGTGGTCAGAAGGAACGGTAATTTCCACCTCGTAATTTCCAAAAGGTAACGTAAATTCACCTGAACCCAAAAATTGCTTATGCTGCCAACCTTCATTGTCATTGTAAACCGCCATTCTTGGGAAAAATTGCGCCATCGTATAAAGGTAGTTTTTATCTTCGGGAAAAAATTCATATCCCGAGCGACCGCCAACTTTATCTCTATCATTGATATTATACCACCATTTAATTCGGAAACTCACCTTGTCTTTAGGCTTCAAAGGCTGAGGTAAATCAATGCGCATCATCGTTTTATTGATGGTATAAGGTAGTTTTTCGCCCTTTTCATTTTCAACAGAAAGCAACTTAAAACCTCCGTCATAAGTCGGAAACATATTTTTCACATCGTTCATATATACCTTTCCATTCGAAAAACTACTCGTCCGCGTCAATGCCGCATCTGAATTTTCTTGAAAAAGGTTTTGGTCTAACTGTAACCATAAATAGGTCAGAACATCAGGCGATTGATTATAATAGGTAATCACTTCGTTACCATCTAAACGCTGCGTTTCATCATTAATCGAAACCTGCATTTTGTAATCGGCACGCTGCTGCCAATATTCATGCCCTGGCGTACCCGAAGCTGTACGGTAAGTGTTCGGTGTAGGCAATTCCTCCTCCAATTGCTTAAACGCATCACGCTTTGCATATCCTGCATGAAGATACGGCTTATCTTGCCCAAAAGAGGAAAGCATCACATTCGTGAGAAGGCTTAAAATCAAAAATCGCTTTATCATAATTTATCCTATAAATAAAAAATTGACGGTGTAATCGCTGCTAAATTACAACAGATAATACACTTCTTTTCCCTCGTTTTTATTAGGAGGGAAAAAGAAAATTAAAGGGAAATTCTTTATGGAGGGAGAGGACTAAATTCTGTCAAACAAAGACATAGCCGTTGAGTGGAGTAAACCCGAATTCATCACCTCATTTTTGATGCCTAAAATTTCGGCAATCGTGGGGGCGATGTCAAAAGTTAAGCCCACAGGGTTATTTTCGTTGCCAATTCCCAAATTTGAGGGGACATTTTTTCCCACCATTGCGCCAAAAATGCGATAGGTGTTTGCATCAGAATGATCGTAGCCTAACCAGTCATTTTCATCTTTGATAGGATTGGGTTCTAAATTTCGCCCACATTCAGGCACGACAATCATAATGGTATTTCCCGCCATTTGCGGAATTTGCGTCTGAACATAATCCCAAATAAACCCTACTCCATGATCGGCACGATGTAGGTTGCGAAGATAGCCTGTAAAATTCGAATGGCAGCCATCTACATTATTGAGGTTAATAACAGTCAAATTAGGAGTAAAACGTTTCATCACCTCACAAGCATAGCCCATTGTGCGCAAATCGCCATTGTCATTCACAGGCGGCATCACTACACTTTGATTGGTGGTGGCAGTAAACATATCCCGCAAAAAAGTTTTAATTGCCTGCTTTTCTTCTTCTGTATTATTGATTCCCGTTACCGTAGCTCCACCATGATGAAAATTATTATCTAAAAAATATTTCATTTTATACATGGGGTCTAGTTCTGTTTCGGGGTGATAAATTTTCGCATCTGAAAGGTGTTCAAAGCCAATATCGCTAAAAGTAATGCTGGGAGCTAAAAAATTTCCCGCATATTTTTGCCCATAATCGGGGTGAATACTGTGGCTTAACAAAGGAACAGAATTCATAATTCCATTGCCTACAAACCAAGTTTTGGTCGCAGGAATCCCTCCATGTCGGCGTAAATATTCAAAAATGGTAGGATTTAAGGGGCGTTGTTTCAGCCCTTGTTTCACAACATTATTTCCTTGCAACATCACATTCAAACCGCCAAAATGCCCTGCATTACTTGAACGCATTTCCCTAAAAATGGTGCCTTGTTGTTGAATAGAACTATTCAATACACGCGGAATGGGAATTTCTCCTGCAAGGTTTCCATCTGTACCATAGACAATTTTGTCTATCGGTGCAGTTCCATCAAACAAGTTATACAAGATGTTCCCTTCGATATTTTCGTTTTGACTACCTGCCAAATAACGTTGCAAAACGCTTTCTTGCTGTCGCACACCGCCTGCAAACATGACTAAAATCACGTGGTCGGCAAGCGTAGCCGTAGTACGCGCAAACAATCGCCCTGACGGAAGCAGATAGGGAGCAGCCAAAGCCGCACCCGCACCAAAAACGGCATTTTTTAGAAATTTTCTACGGTTCATCTTGTTCGTTGATTAAGGAAACAAAAACTCCACTTCAATTCTACGATTTTTATTTCTGCTTTCTTCAGAATAATCGTATTTCAATGGGCGCATTCGTCCATAAATGATAACGTCAATTCGGCTTTTATCCAAGCCATTTTTCACCAAAAAATTCACGATTTCTTTTTTTCGTGCCGTTGCTAATTCCACACTCATTTCATTTTCCGCCCAATCGTCTGTGTGCATACCAAAACGCACTTTTGCAGTGGGATAAATATTTTGCAACACTTGAATAATGCTTAATAAAGTAGATTCAGAAGTGCTATACATATAATTTTTATAGGGCTCAAAGCGAATTTTTTCGGCAGCATCGGCAATCGCTTGTTGCGCTTCTGCACATAAAGCAGGGCAGCCTCTTGTTTTTACTGTTCCTTTGGTTCGCGGGCATTTATCCTCTCCATTTAAGACTGTATCTTTGTCTGTATCACTATAAACACTATACAAACGCTCTTTTACAGGCAAAGATTCTACGAAATTCGGGTGAGATTTAGGCAATTCTACCACAGGTTCCTCCACTTTTTTAGGAGGAAAATCGGGTGGGTCTGTATTCAAATTGTCTTCAACCTCTGGAATCAGTACTTTTGCGATGGAATCTTTGCTTGATGTTTTAGGTTTTGCTAAAACGTGCGTACTATTTAATGGGCAACCATGTTCACTTTTTAGCCCTGCTTCATCGGGGCAGTCGTCAATATCGTTTGCCACGCTGTCTTGGTCGCGGTCATAGCGAAACTCAAAAGGTGGCGGCGTAATCCCTTCAGGACAGCCCTTATTTTTTTTCGTTCCAGGCAAATCAGGGCAATAATCCTTTTTATCAGGAATCCCATCGCCATCAGTATCTTGCTTATCCTCCGCAAAAAGGGGGAAAGAAAGAAGAAAAAGTAGGAGGAAGATTGAATGTTTATACATACATTATTTTTTATAAAAGAAAAGAATAATTATCTTTAATCGTTGAATAGTAGGGAGTCAATTCATTTTGGTCTTCCTCTAATAAAGAAAGAATAAATTCCTTTTGTTCTTCTTCATTGAGTTCTGCTAATTCTCTATTCATTCTTATTATTTCGTTTACTCTCGCATTTTTCAACCTATCAGCCTCTAAATTTAATCTTTTTATCGTATAATTTACCTTATCTTGTTGATTTTGTTCTTTGCAAATGATACTTGCCTCTATCGTTCCATCATCATTGTATTGAAAAAGATAGGCAATCTCTTCCATTGGATTTAGCAACAAATCATAATCAATTTCTACTTCATGATGCCCTTGTTTTGCCTTTTTATGCCCACAAGAAATGTTTTCAACGCGTTCTTTTTTGGCTTCATCTGCTTCCTCTTTTTTGATAGGAATCGTATTTCCTTGACAAGAAAGAATGAAATTATCTTGATAATCATAGATTTGTGTTGGAAATAAATGTTGTTCATAAAAATGTTCAACATGAATCTCCTTCTCTGTAATTCGGCACTCGCAATAAGCACACAAACCTTTTTGACTAAGCAATAATTTCTTTACAATTTCTTTTCTTTGGGGCTTAGATAAACGAAAACTCGTACTTTCTTTGCTTGCCAATGCAGTTGCTACGTGGTTTGCTAACGCTAATTTTGTAATTTTTCTCATTTCCCAATCACCTTAAATCTTCTGATAGCCAAATCAATACGTCTAAGTTCATCGCTATTTTTATCCAAATGTAGCGCGTCTATTTCCTGTTTTAACGCCAAAGCCGCTTCTGTAAGGTGTTCTCCTTTGCGAATCAGTGCCAAATACGCATCAACCAAAGCAATCACTTTCGTATCTCTCGGATTTGCCCCCATTGCTTCTAACACATAATCAATCGAATGACCTTGCGTGTAACTAGGGTGTTTCACTACAATTTCCTGATTTTCAAGCTCTAAGAAAAAAACTTCTTCGGGTTTTGCAGAAGCAATAATATGCGGTGAATGGGTCGCCAAAATCACTTGATTATTTTTACCTACTTTGTGATAAAAATTTAAGATTTTTTGCTGCCAACGCGGATGCAAAGCCTGTTCGGGTTCATCTATCATCAAAATACTGTTTTGCGGTGCAAGTGTATGAAAATACATGGCACGAAAATACAAATTTTGCTCCCCATGCGACAGTGCTTCAAATAAAACCTTTTCCCCTGTTATACTTTCAAAAATAAACTCCTCCGATTCAATGTTCACCAAACGACTACTCAACTCAAATTCTACTAACAATTCATTGATTTCCTTTACCGCTTTTTCTAATACCTCACGCGGCGGCACATCTAAGCGTTTAAAAATCTCCGCCCGAATTTTTTTCAGCATTTCTTCTTTCATTTCTGAAAATGAATGTGTTAAATGCAAAATTTTGACAAATTCGCTGCTTTCTGTTTGCGGAAAAATAGGGAGATAGTAGAGTTTATGGTGTTCGGATTGAATATTTTTGCAAAAAGAAGGGAAATTTTCTAAGGGATTAGTTTTATCCATTTTATATTTTTCAGAAACAAATGTTATATAACGTTGTTGTTTGATTTCAGCCATTTTGGAATCTAATGTATTCCAATTTGTAACTTTTTTTAAATCTTCCTCAGCTTCTAAGAGTCTTTCTCTTTCCGTAGCTTTGGTAACAAAGCAAAAATGGGCGTTTTCTCCTTTTTCTTGCAAAGTTTGATTATAAAAATCTTTTATGGTTTCCAAAATAGTTGTTTTTCCACAGCCATTTATTCCTGCAATGACGATTCTATCTAGTGGATTACGCATAAAAAAATCTAGGTGCAAGAATTTAAATACCTTGTAATTTTCGATGATTAAACTTGTTAACTTCATTTTCCTATTTTTATATGATTTGATGCACAAAAGTAAACAATCTCTTTGAAAAGCGAAATATAAAAGGTAAAATAAATCACAAAACGCTACGAAGGCGTTTTAAGCTTTCGTAGCGTTTTTGTTATCGTAATAAGTGCTAAGTATTCAGCAGAATTTAGTTTATGTTATTTTTTATTATAAAAAACTAACTATCAATGCTTTATATCTGTTTACTGATAACTGTTAATTGTTAACTGGCACTTATCCCCTTATTTTAATACAAATACTGTATTTTTTACTTTAGTATTCACTTTTACAGAACTAGCCACAAATTTTAATTTTTGAGGTCCTGCATTTTGTTCTACCGTATAAGGGAATTTCACTTTATTTACCTCGCGATAATCGTCAAAGTTGGTAGTTACCGCCATTTCGCCTTGTGGCGTTTTTTTGGTTTCTACTTCTTGAAGACGCAAGCCGCTATCCACTGCAAAATATTGAGTAGATTTTCCGCCTTTTGGCGTTTCTACGCTCAAAGCATAGGCCTCTTTGCCATTGATAGTTTCCGTTCCTAACACAGTGAGTTTGTAGCCTTTTGCTTTCCACTCCAATTCAGGGAACATCCCTGCATCAGCTTTCATGTCCTCTAATTCCTCGCCTGTAACTTCTTTTAAGCCTGCCATGCTGCTTTTGGTAAAGCCTTTTGTTCCATCAAACAAAGAGTATTGATTAAACATTTCAGATTCTACCTTATTCAATATCATGTTTGGAACTTTGCGAATTGTGGTCATCGTCAAGTCCAAAGATTGAGGTCCCATGTCCAAAGACGCATTTCTGATAATGGTAACATCTTTCACTTTTGCCAAATTTTTCACACCACCAATTGCTTTGATGTAATTATTTACAATGTCATCGCCTGTAACTTTTGGCATAGGCTTGTTATCAGCTTCTTTTTGTGCATTTCCTTCAGCATCATACAAGGTTACTTCCCCAAAACGCTTCAACTTCTCCCCTACTTCGGCTTTGCTACCTACAACAATGATATGTGCATTCTCAGGGCGGATGTATTTCGCAGCCGCTTTTTTCACATCATCTTTGGTAATCGCCGCCAATTTTTGCAAATACGTTGCGTAATAATCTTTCGGCAATTTGTATTTGTCTGTATTAATCGCAAAACGTGCAATCGTTTGAGGATTTTCCAAACCACGCGCAAAACCGCCCGACAAGAAAGAAATCGTGCTTTTCAAGTCCTCATCACTAATTTCAGTGTCCTTGATTCTACGCATTTCACTCATAATTTCCGCCACAGAACTGTCTGTTACCGCATTTCTTACGCTTGCTCCTGCATTAAAATTCCCTATCAATTCATCTTCATCCATGCTAGAATAAGCACCATAAGTATAAGAATGTTTTTCGCGCAAGTTTTGGAACAAACGACCAGATGCACCACCACCCAAAACGTTATTCAATACTCTTGAAACAATCACATCAGATTCGCCTGGTTTTAGGTTGATAGGATAAGTAATGTTCACAATAGATTGAACGGAAGCAGAACGATTTACTAAAGATACTCCTGTTTTTGCTGGCTCTTTTGGAAGCGCGTATTTAGGCGCAGGCACTTCTGCTTTGCTCCAATTTCCGAGCATTTTGGTTGCCACTTCCTTTGCTTCAGCAGGTGTAATATCTCCCACAATTGCCAAATAAGCTACATTTGGGCGGAAATAGGTTTTGTAATATTTTTTGCAATCGTCTAAGGTAACTTTTGCTACACTTTCTTCCGTTTGTGGCTCGCCATAAGGATGATTTTTACCATAAAGGATAATGTTCGACACCTTATCAGAAATTGCCTCAGGATTATCTTTGGCATTCATCAAGCCATCAAGCGTTTGTTTGCGCAATTTCTCCAATTCTTTCGCATCAAAAGCAGGATTTAATACTACGTCTGAAATCAATTCGCTTAATTTAGGCAAATGTTTTTTCAAAGAAGTAGCGAATAAGCCTGATGCAGAAGTATTTAGGCTTGCGCCAATGAAGTCAATTTCTTCATCTAATTGCTCTTTGCTACGAGAAGTCGTACCCGCACTCATCAAAGAACCTGTCAAATCTGCGCAACCCGAAACCGCACCTTCTAATACAGGCTCGATGTCTAATTGCAAAGAAAAAGCAACGCGAGGTAATTTGTGATTTTCTACCACAAACACCTTCAATCCGTTGTCTAAAGTAAAAGATTGCGCCTCACCCAAATTAATTGCAGGGGCAGGAGCAGGCTCAGGGCGTTTGCTACGGTCAAGCTGCGCTTGTGTAGCCGAAATTCCCAAAACCACAGAAAATATCGTTAAAAAAATACGTTTCATAAATTAATTGAAAATTGAAAAGGGAGAATGGAAAATGTGGTAAACCCTCCCATACTCGTTATTTGAACACAAAAAATGATACAAAATAGTTTTGAAACAATGCCTAATTAGGTAATAATTGCAATGAAGCAACTGATAACGAAAAGCAATCAATTCTCCATTCTCAACTATTCATTCTCCATTTATTTCTTAGGCAAATAATACAAATTCACGCGGTTGTCTTTATGAAAATATTCTTTTGCGACACGTTGAATGTCCTCTTTGCTTACTTTCATATAGCGCTCAATTTCTGTATTAATCAAGTTTGCATCACCATAATAAACATGATAATTTGCCAAATTTTCGCAACGGCTGGCAATAGAAGCAGATTGAGAAACAAACTCGCTTTCTACTTGGTTACGCAATTTTTCAAACTCCTTGTCAGTCAAGCCATTGCTACGAATTTTTTCTAATTCTGCATCAATCGAAGCGTCTAAGTCTTCCACTTTCACGCCACCACCTGCAATCGCAATAATCAAAGAAAGTCCAGGGTCTTCAGATGACAAAGGGAAAGAAAATACCCCCACAGATTTTTGTTGTTTGTCCACCAATTCTTTGGTCAAACGCGCACTACCACCACCTGTAAGCAAAGTGTTCAACATACTTACGGCATAGAAATCAGGCGTTCCTTGTGCAGGAGAACGATAGCCATGCACAACCGCAGGTAATTGAATGTTGTCATACACGACATCTTTTACTTCTCCCCCTAAAGGCGGCTCAACTACTTTTGGGCGAGGAATTTCTTTTGTCCCCTTCGCTATATCACCAAAATATTTTGTTATCCATTCTTTTGTTTGCCCTACATTAATGTCTCCCGCAATACAAAGCGTCGCATTATTCGGAACATAAAAAGTTTTATAAAAATCCATAAACTCGTCCAAAGTAGCTTGGTCAATGTATTGCGCTGAACCAATCGGCACCCAATTGTAAGGGTGAACTTTGAAACCATGCTTAAATACTTGCTCCAAAATCGAACCATAAGGACGATTATCCAAACGTTGACTGCGCTCCTCTTTTACCACTTTTCTTTGCGTTTCTACCCCTTCTTTATCCACTTTTAGATGCAACATTCTTTCTGCTTCCATCCAAAGTCCTAGTTCTAGTTGATTAGAAGGCAACAATTCATAATAATAGGTACGGTCAAAAGAAGTATTTGCATTGAGTTCACCACCAGAACCTTGCACCAATTTCATGTAATCGCCGCGCCCAATATTGTCAGAACCTTCAAACATCAAATGTTCGAAAAAGTGCGCAAAACCTGTACGCACAGGGTCTTCATTTTTAGAACCCACATGATACAAAACCGAAACGGCAGTTATCGGAGTGCTATTATCTTGATGCAAGATAACGTGCAAACCATTAGGAAGGTCATACTCCTCAAAATCAATCTTTTGAGCAGATACACCACCCCAAGCCAATAGCATAGACAATGTAATAGAAATGCTTTTCTTCATAAAAACAGTATAGTTAAACAGATATGGTAAGTGAACTCACCTTTCCTTTGATAAATCGAGCGCAAAAGTAGTAATTTTTCTGCGATGTGCTATAAGTTGATTTTTTGGGGAATTTATTACAAAAGAACAGAAGGTGGATTTCTCTTACTTTTTTTGAGAAATATTTCATCTTTTTTTGGAAATTTGTTTTACAACTGCTAGTTTTACGCCATTCTTTTATTTCGATAATTGGGTTAATTCTCAAAACACCTAAAAAACTGATTTTTTTTTATTAAAAACCAAAGTTTTTCGTACCTTTGTGTTCCATTCTCAAAATATAAGCCTTTTCACAAAAATCAAATGTTTACAAAGTTCCGTATTCGTAATTTCAGAACGCATATAGATACAGAAATTGAAGTAAAAGACCTAACTTTACTTATTGGCTCTAACAATTCGGGAAAAACGAATTTGTTGGAGGGGTTACGTTTTTTTTCGGAGATTTTAGCTGAAGGCAACCAAAAAGTAACACAACAAACATTTTTTGAACATATACGTAGATTGTCTATGCGCCCCTCTATTTCGTTCTATTGTGATTGGGAAGGTACAGATGACTCACAAGAATTTGTCTTTATGATTCAATATCATCTTACATTATCTTGCTTCAAAGATGAAATGATACATAATGAAAAGTTATTAATCAAAATGCTTGACATTTATAACACAAATGGAGAATCAGAAGAAACCTTAGAAAATAAAAATAATTCCTATTTTTCATTGCAAGAGGAAATGCTGAATGACGAAAAATATCAAAAATTTCATAATGGAATTAGCTCTTTTTTTCATGAACTAACTCGGTTTCAGTATTTTCACTTTCAGCCTTTGGCATTAAAAAGCTCAAATGAACTACGCTACAAGGAAAATACTTTTGATAAACTAGACGCAGAGGGTTATTACTTTATTCCATTTCTAAAGAAACTGCAAAAAGAAGAACATAATAGTCCTTTGTATAATAAGTTAATCTCTTTAATACGCCGTTTTGAAAATAGTTTTATTGGGTTTCAAATAAATGAAGAAAGTCAAATTTTATGGCAATTTGATATGGGAGATGATAATTACCCAGCATTTACAACAGATAAAGTTTCTGATGGCTTATTGAAAGCAGCAGCAGTTGCATTGTTATGCACCATAAAAAACAAACATTCTATCATCATGTTAGAAGAAATAGAAAACGGAATTAACCAAAAAAAATTAGCAGAGTTTTTAAAATGGTTAAGGCTGGCATCAAAAAACCATGGAACACAATTTATTCTCACTTCGCATAGTCCTTCAGTAATTCGAGAATTTGCAGATAAGTTAGATTGTGTGTATAATGTTCATCTCAAAAAGAAAAAAGGCTATGTGAGTGATGTGGTGAATCTAAGTGAAGCCTTGAAGCCTTTGGTAAAATTTGGTGCAATTAAGGAAGAAGAAGTGGAAGAAAGAAATGGGGTAATTCACCTAAGACCGCACACATTGACAGAACTTTTTTATAATGGTGTATTAGCAGAACTCTAACTAGAAATTGAAAATGAACCCCTATATTGCGATAATTCGAGATGGGCATAGCGATTTTTTGGTGCTAAAACACTTTGTATCAGCTATTTTCGAACATCATCATTTGATAGAATTGACCGAAAATGACTTTTTAGAGTTCGAACATTTGAATATTACGAATGCTTTGTCCAAATATATTTCAAAAGCTGGAAAAGAAAATTACGCACTTTTTTCTGCCCCTGCTAAGGAATTAAGGAGCGAGTTAAATACAGTTTTGTTTACAGCTTATAAAAAGTTTTCCAATGAAAAAGGTAAAACCTTGTGTAACCAAGATGTATTGATTTTAAATGCAGATGCAGAAAAAGTATTGGGCGTAAAACAAAATTATTTTACAGATTGGGCTTACGCTATGAACAACACGCTTTGGTTAGCAGTAGAAGAATTTTATCATAAAATGGTAGAAAATGGGTATGATTATCAACAATTACCCTTAATTTTACCTCTCATTTTATTTCCAAGTTCTGAAATTTTAGTAGCAGCTTGTATGCACGACTTTAATAAAGAAGATTTTAGGAGTTTTGAAGCAAAACCAACCTTAAAACAAAAGGTATATGGTACAGATAATATCCCTAATGCTTTGGAAAGTAGTATATTACAGGAAACATTAGCTTTGTATGTAGTGCCAGAAAGCCTTTCTAGTATTTACAGAGAATTGCCAGAGGTGCGAAAATTTATGCAGATTTTGGCTTTTGCCACTTTCAAAACCTTGTAACATTGATTATATTATTATTAACCATAAAAAATACAACCTGAAATGGAAAATGTTGTAAAACACATAGCGAGTTTGTGCGAATCAGGTAAACGCACCCACAATGAGGATTTTGTGTATCCTTCTGAAATTGCCAGTACGTTACAAATTCCTGCTGTAAATCAATTATATATTGTTTGTGATGGAATTGGTGGCGCGAACAAAGGAGATGTGGCAGCGCGTATTGCGGCTACAAGTTTTGCAAAATATTTTGCGGAATATCCCCCCGTTCTGCCGATTGCACAACCTTTTTTGGACAGTGCATTAAAGTATGTAGAAGCCGCTTTTGATGATTACATTAAACAACATCCTGAATGTTGGGGAATGGGAACAACTGTGGCTTTGCTGTATGCAGATAGCGATGGCGTGAATTTAATTTGGGCGGGTAATTCTCGTGCTTATTGGTTTAGAAAAGGAGAGCGCAAATACAGAACAGAAGACCATACAGAAGTAAATCAGTTGGTAAAAGAAGGAAAAATTAGCGAACAAGAGGCGCAAAATCATAGCCGCCGCCATTCGATTCTTCGTGCGATTCAAGGAAGTAGTTATCCTACACAACTAGATGTTTTTCATGTTAATTGGAAAGAAATAGAAGAAGGCGATTACTTCTTATTGTGTAGCGATGGCGTGTTGGAAGCGGTGAAAGACAATGAGTTGAATACCTTGTTTGCACAAGCCGAAGACGGACAAAAGATTGCGGAGGAATTACAACATCAATGCCAAGTAGAATCGAACGATAATTATGCGGCGGTTGTAGTACAAATAGGTAAAAAAGAAGCTGTTGCGGAAACTACTCCCGAAACGCGCAACCTAAATGCTACTGAAAATAGTGAAGCTCCTGCTTTTATTGCTGCCGAAATTCCAGCTTTCGCAGAAACAAAAACGGAAGAGGGCGGGGAAAGTGAAAGCGTGGAAACACCAAAAATCGAGGAACCTGAAGTAGAAACACCTAAAGTGGAAGCCGAAGTTCCTAAAGTAGAAACACCAAAAGTCGAATTGCCAAAAGTTGAAAATCCAGTGGGACATAATCCAAAAACTCCTCCAACCTTGCATGAAGTGCTTGCAAGTGATGCCAAAGTAGCAATTGGTGATACGCCAGAGCCAGCAGGTTCGGGAATGTCGGCTACTTCTATGGCAATTTTAGCCGTATGTTTAATTACCTTGCTAGGTGGGTTAATGTATTGGTATTCAAGTCGTAATAAAACCGATAAATACAAAGAATACATGACCAAAGCGGATACTTTTGCAAAAGAAAATAACCTAGACCAAGCGAGTACTTATGCAGATTCCGCGTATATGGCTGCTGTTGCAAGTGAAAATGAGAAACAGCAAGGGGACGCAATGGAATTTCGAAATGGAATTCAAGCGAAAAAAGATGAAATTGCACTAGCTGCGGAATTGGAAGAGGCAAAAAAATTGGAAACAAGTTCCAAATACATTGATATGCTCAATGCAAAAGCAATTTATGCCAACATTGCGCAAAGAACAGGCGATACCGATGGAAAATTGAATGCTTCTATTACGGCATTGGATAGCAAAATCGCGCAAACCCCTCCCGATGCGGCTTATACGCAATTGATGGCTGCCATTAAAGAGTTGTGTGGGCAACAAAACAATGTAGGAGCAGGCGAAATGATGGCATTAGTAGATAAATTAGCAGTAAAAGGCAAGGACAAGGAAAAAGAGAAAATGCGCAAAGATTGTAATATTGGCGCAAGCGAAGTCGCTGCAAATGATACACGAAGCCTTCCTACTACTAAACCTGCAAACGACAACACAACGGCTTCAACTACAAACGGCGACAAACCTGCGCCTAAACCGATTGTTAAACCCGCAACGCCAAAAAGTTCTCCTGAAGTCGTTGCCTCTCGTGATGCAGGCGGCAATAGACCAAATGTAAGAACGATTAACAATTCGGGAACGGCTACAAGTAGCAATCATTTGGCTGAAGGAAAACGTTTGTATGAAAAAGCGAAAAAAGAAAATAGTAACTTTGTTTATGCAAAAGCGGCAGCAGAACTTGAAAAAGCAGCGGCTGAAAATAAGGCAACAGGCGAGGCGTATTATTTGTTAGCAGTGATGTATGATGAAGGAAAAGGAGTAACAAGAGATGCCGCAAAATCTTTGAGTTATGCAAAATTGTCTGCACAAAGTGCATATCATAATGGAGAGGCTTATTATGGAAACAAATTGAAAAAATTGGGACCAAATCATGCCAAAGAAGCGGACATGTATTTAAAGCGTGCTGCGGGTAAACATTAGTTTGTCTTTTTCGTTCAATATATATATTATACAAAACGTGGGCGTTAATGCCCATGTTTTGTATAATATAACTTCTTATCTTTGCAAAATAAACTCAAAAAATATGGCAAAAAAAATAACTACCCCTAAAAGTTATTCCGACTTTACGTTGAATAATTTAAAAACCATGTTTGGAATCAGTGATAAACTCCAAAATTTACAGTTAGAAACAGATGGAATTATCCCAAGTGAGTGGTTGCAAACTACTTTGGCAATGCGAAAAAAATTACCTCAAAAAACAGAAAAAGCCAAATCAGAGTTCAGAATTGTCCCTATTCTGATGGAACTTCATAGCCGAAACGAGGAGAAATTCACCTTCTTTTCAGGTTATACGTTTGACGTAGATGAAACAAAAGCCTTAAAAGGGAGATGCGATTTTTTGCTTACAAAAGAGGCGCATAGTACTGATATTGAAGCACCTATTATCGGGATATTTGAGGCAAAAGATGACAATGTTGACGCTTGGGTAGCACAATGTGGCGCAGAAATGTATGCTGCAAGATTGTTTAATCAGCAAAATAACGAACCCATTGAGTTGATTTATGGGGCTGTAACAAATGGTTACGAATGGCTTTTTTTACGACTGCAAGAGAATCTTTTACTCATTGACACAGAGCGTTATAACCTTGATAATTTGCCAAAATTACTTGGAGCTTTGCAAAAAATTATTGATTTTTATACGCCTTAAAAAATTCATTACCTATACAAATATAATGCATTTTCGAGTATTTTGTCTATCCCTCAATGCCTAAAAAAAGCAAATTGGTAGATAATCTAGTGAATCGTTATCCGTAAAACAGAAACCGTAGAGTCGTCTATTTTCACTTGTTCCGAAATACGAAAATTTGTTAATAATATAATTTTTTCTGTATCTTCTATCAAAAAAGCCCTTTCTTTTTCAAGGATAGAATATTTATTATCTACAAAAATATCGCTAATTTTTTTCTGCCCTTTCATGCCAAAAGGCTGCATTTTTTCTCCCTTCCACTTGTCCCACCTTCTGACTGTCAAGGGAAAACTTAGCTTGTCATAATCTAAGTAAAATTGGTTTTTTACCCCAAAAACAAGCTCCTCTTTGCCTACAAAATCAAAACGCACCTGTTGCTCCATTGCCATTAGTTCTAAACCTGCTTCTGTAAGTTGTTCTTTGGTTACTTCCACAGGATTGGTATTTTTTATTTTCGCAACCTCCACATAATCAGTTATTTTCAACCCTAGTTGAGTTCTTATCAAACAATATTTAGGTTGCCCCATACTAGGATAATAAGTCAAAGGATAATTAGTGCCTAATTTAGCCTCTATCACCTTTTTGTCATTAAACCATATATTCTTTTCTCCATAACCCAACAACCAATACCTAATGCAAAGGGACAAAAATTGAGCATCATATTTCGCCAAAAATTTGTCAAAAATCAATTCCTCATTCACGATAACTTCAGACAAAATTAATTCAAAGGTTCTGGCAATAAAACTTTTCTCCCATGTATAATATTTTTCCTTCTCCGCCAATTTGTAAGGCGTAAATCCTATCTTATGTAAGGTAGGGTTTACCACATTCCTCACGTAATTTCGGGTATAATCATCTTTGTAATTGCTCATATCTGTTCGATATTCCAATTTATTCATTTCACAATAGTTCAAAATTTCATTTTTTGTTATTTTTAAAAGGGGGCGAATATAGCATTCTCTTTTTGCTGGAATCGAAGAAAGCATTTTATCAACATTTCCATTCAACAAGCTCATTATCAAGGTTTCTAAATTATCGTCTGCATGATGCGCAGTGGCACAAAAATCGTATTTTTCCCTCGCCATCAATTCCTCAAAAAAAGCATAGCGAATATTTCTTGCCGCATTCTGCAAACCAAATAAATGAATAAATTTATCTGCCGATTTTACCCAAAGTGGCACGCCTAATTTTTCTGCAAATCTCCTTACAAAACGCTCATCTTCTTCCGATTCTTCACCTCTCAAATGATAATTACAATGCGCTAACGCAATTTTTGCCCCCCATTTATGCAACAACCATGCAAGCAACATAGAATCTGCCCCGCCACTGATAGCCACTAAAATGCGGTGTTCTCTAAGATTTACCCCTAATTCGCGTAAGTGTAATTTGATATTTTTTACCATAAAACGAAAGATTGTAGTAGATTTTTTCCAAAAATATGTAAATTGCGTGAAATTTCCATACATATTTCATGGTAACATCTATTTTGTTTCATATTGGTAGATACTTTATGTTGATGGGTGGGCTGATGAGAACGCCCGAAAAATTCTCGGTTTATTATCGCCTAACGCTGGCAGAAGTGATTTCTATGACAATTGGGAGTATGGTCATTGTGGTTGTGATTTCTACTTTTATTGGCGGGGTAACTACCTTACAAACTGCTTATCAATTAGTTAGCGATTTTATTCCCAAATCAACGATTGGCTCTGTGGTATCGGCTTCTACTTTTTTGGAGCTTGCACCTACCGTTCTGACTTTCATTTTAGCAGGTCGAATTGGTTCTCGTATTGCATCAGAAATTGGTACGATGCGTGTAACAGAGCAGATTGATGCGATTGAAGTAATGGGAATCAACTCTAGTGGCTATCTTATTTTGCCACGTATCGCTGGTGCGCTCATTTCCTTCCCGATTTTGGTTACAATTTCTGCGTTTTTGCATCATATTGGCGGTTCTGTGGCTGGGGATATTAGTGGTGCAGTAAAAATGGACGATTTTAACATGGGGGTTCAAATGTGGTTTGAACCTGTTCAAGTTCGCGTGATGTATATAAAATCTTTTGTTTTTGGATTTTTGGTTTCTAGTATCTCTGCCTATCATGGATATTACACTTCTGGTGGAGCTTTAGAAGTAGGGCAATCAAGTACGAAAGCAGTGGTTTACAGCTGCTTAGCAATGGTAATTGCAGATTATTTTATTGCACAGATTTTATTATAACATATTATTTTTAGCCTTCGAAACTTTTTGGAAAGCTCTGAACGCTAAAAGCAAAACATTTCTCACAATTTATTCCTCTGTTCATGTCATTAGAAGTTATTAATCTCAGAAAATCATTTGGCGAAAAAGAAGTACTAAAAGGCATTTCGTTTCATTTTGAGCGTGGTAAAATTAACATGATTATTGGCGCGAGTGGAAGCGGCAAAAGTGTGATGTTAAAGGCAATGGTGGGCTTACTAGAACCAAATGAGGGGAAAATTTTGTACGATGGCGTGGATTTTTACGAGGCGGATTTTATTAAAAAGAAAGAAATTCGTAGCAATATTGGAATGTTATTTCAAAGTTCTGCCTTATTTGATTCGATGAGTGTGGAGGAAAATGTGGCTTTTCCGTTGAGAATGTTTACCGAAATGCGGGCAAATGAGTTAAAAGAACGCGTAGCTTTTTGTTTGGATAGAGTTCAGTTGGTAAATTGTGAAAAATTGCTCCCTGCCGAAATTTCAGGAGGAATGAAAAAACGAGTGGGCATTGCGCGTGCCATTGCGATGAATCCTCAATATTTGTTTGTAGATGAGCCAAATTCTGGCTTAGACCCACTTACCTCTTCTGTAATTGATAAACTCATCAAAGAATTAACCTTAGAATACAACATGACTACGGTTGTCGTTTCCCATGACATGAACAGCGTAATGAACATTGGCGATAAAATTATGTTCATGTATAAAGGAAAAAAAGAATGGGAAGGCTCTAATAAAAATATTCTCAATTCTAATAATCCCAACTTAGATGAATTTGTTTTTGTTTCGGATTTGATTCAACGGAAATAATTTCTGTTAAAAATAGTGAATCCATTGCAATAAACTATAAATACCAACTCCAATTCCTAATAAAGAAGTGGCTAATACCCACACATTCCATCGAATTTCCTTGCCTATCATCACCAACAAAAAGGGCATACCTAGCCATACATAGCGGCTGCCAAACATGTGCGAAACACTTGCACAAGAGGCGGTGAGCAGGTAGAAACAGGCTGTTAACACAATGTAGCTAGTATTTTCTTTGTTTTTTTGGAGATGAAAATAAGTGGAAAAAACAAAATAGACAGTGCTTAGGATTGCCGTAGCTACAAAAGTGGAAGAAAGTAATAGCTTTATTTTTTCAGAAGTTATTTTTTCGGTAAGAATTTTAATAGGCAAAAATTGGAAAAAGGAAAATTGATAATTCAGAAATAATAAGAGCAAAAAACTAATCATTCCGATAACAATTATTTTGAAATTAGGCGGGTAAAACCAAGAAGGGGCAAGCATAAGAGTAAAAATTGCCGCATATTGAAAGGCTAAAAAGCCATGAAAAACCACAACTCCTTGATTTGCCTCATAATTCATCGAAGGAATCATGCCACCCCAAATAGAAAAGACAACAAGCGGAAGGGGCAAAGTTGCAAGGAAAAATAGAAACAAGGCGAATACTCGTTTTACCTCCCATTTTTGCCATAACAAAAGCGGAAATCCTGCCAAAATTACCAAAAAGTTTTGCCGCCCAAGAATCGCCAAGCCCATCAAAAAACCTGCGAATAGCATTTGTAAATACCTCACATTTCCTTGATTATCAATATTTTTCAATAAAATTGTTACTGCCATTACTACACATAACATCGCAGGCACTTCCGTCAAAGACATTCCCGCACACATATAAGTAATAGGAATTGCCAAGATACTAAGGCTAATCAAAAAATGTGATTGAAACTCAAAAATAGAAATAAGTTTTTTAGTTTTCCATATTAACAAAAGAAACAAAAAGAAGGTAGTAAACCTCGTATAAGCAGCAATATTTTGGGTAAAACCTCTTGTAACATAATGAATCGTGCCATATAAAGGACCAGGCGGTCCGATATAATGCCGAATCATTTCCGCAGAAAATCCATATTTTTCGATAATGTGAACATTTTCGAGGTAAGTAGCCTCATCTATATAAGCAAAAGTAGTATTTTGATTTGTGGCATGAATTGCCAATAAGAGAAGTAAAGTAAAAAGGTAGAATCCGAAAAGGATTTTTTTATAATCAACTGAAAACCATTGCTTTATAATAGACGAGTTCATGTTATATTTATTAGGCTATCATTTTTAGGGTTCGCAACTTTTAAAAATTGCGAACCCTAAAAGTTTCATTATCAAGCATTTACTTTACGTGCGATATTAGGAAATTTTTGAGGAATTGCATTAGCGGCAATCGGAGAACCCTTCAGCATCAACACAACTTCGGCATCAAACAAATCATAAAAATCATCTTTGCCAGTTTTTTCCTCATAAGCAATGTCCGCAATGTAGAGCATCGTTTCCGATTCGCAAACGCACTCGTCTAGTTCTTGATCTTTTTCCAAGAAATCCGCCATTGCGTCAGGATTTTGTAAGATTGCATCGAAATTTTTGCGTCCCAGAGAAATCAACCACGCACAAAAATAATCAAAACGCTCTTCATCTTCATCGCTTAAATCATCTTTTAAAATATAGGCACAAATTGACTGAAAATCAGTACGATAGACCTTATCTAATTGCCTTAAAAACTGCTGATGAAAGCCGATTAAATCCTCTTTTGTTGCCTTTTGCAAATTGTCAATCAACCAATCTGCTTGTAATTCAGTATCGCCTTTTTCGCGCTGATAACTTTTGTCAATCCAATCCCAAAAAGTAGTTTCGTTCATGTATAATTTTGTTTTAATTTTAACAGCATTAAAAATGTTATTTGCATCAAGTTTTATTAGAATTTAATATCGAATTAATTTCCTTATACCAGTATGGCAACAAACCTAATAGCACAGTTATTAACTCATTCCAATCAGAGTCAGAATAGCTAGTTTTTGTTTTTCTTGCCGAAACAAAACTTAGATGAACTATTTCATTTCTTATTTTATATATAAACTCATCTACATTTTCTAATGAGGGTGCCTTTTTTATTTCTTTTACAATTTCTAAACATTGTTCATGATTAGTTGGTTGATTATCTTTCACATAACTAAAAAGCGAAGATATAGAAATCTTATCCTCCTTTCGGTAACTATTTTCCTCCATAAGTTGAATAAATTCATTGAAGGATATTTGAGTGTTTAGTTTTTGATATAAAGTCCTGAGATTCCAAGGTTGATATAAGCATTCTATGCAATGGTATAAACTTAAATATGCTGACTTATAATTAGAAGACCACATTAAACTTAACAAATTTTCAAAAGGAAAAATATCTTCTGGCACTTCATACAAAATTTTCTTTACCATTTGAACCGCCCCTTCCTCAAAGGAAAATGGCAATGCTTCCTTATTTGAACATAAGACATCAATAAAAATAGGGAATATATCCTCACCAAAAGGGCAATTTTGTGATATAGTATATAGGTTTATTTTAGGGAAAAACTTTGTAAGTTGCGTTAGAGAAAATTCGCCATTTTTTGATTCGCCTCCACCTCCTAATATTTCATTCTCAATTTCACTAGG
>JBJXHA010000644.1:0-4169 GCA_046160275.1 Bacteroidia bacterium
CTCCCAAAATTGTGATTGAGGTAGATACAAAAGCGGATATAAAAAATTTTCAAAATCCATTTGATTATTTTTATATAAAATTGGAAAAACTTTTAAATTTTGGTGTAGAGAAAGTCATTTGGATAAATACAAGCACACAAACGATTGTAGTTGCAGAAAATATCCAACAACTAAACATTTTAAAATGGCAAGATGCTCTTACGATTTTGGAAGACTGTACTTTCTGCATCAAAGATTTGTTGGCAGAAGAAGATTTTGAGATTTAAAGTTTGTATTATTCCACAACGATTACAAAGAAAGTTAAAAATATATGGCAGAACCAAATTTTGAAGTAAATCTTGGCAACACTGAAAATGTAAAGCCTAAAAAAGAAAAAAAGGAAGCAGGATTGCAAAATTTTGCACACCTTGGTAAAACGCCTCCTCGCGCTTTAGACATGGAGCAGGCGGTTATTGGTGCTTTGCTTCTTGAAAAAAACGCATTACATCGTGTAATGGACGTGCTAAAACCCGAAATGTTTTGGGACGACCGCCATAAAGTCATTTTTGAAACGATTATTCAACTTTTCCAAGACTCTAAACCTTTGGATATGTTGATTGTCAAAGACCAACTCAAAAAAAATGGGCAGCTCGAACACGCGGGCGGGGCTTTGTATTTGGCTGAAATTACAAGTCGGGTTGCCTCTGCCGCAAATATCGAATATCATTCGCGCGTCATTGCCGAAAAATTTATTCTTCGCCAACTTATCACCATTTCTGATGAAGTGATTCGTGATGCCTATCAAGAAACAACTGACGTTTTTGAGCTGCTTGACCTTACCGAACAAAAACTTTTTGAAGTTTCGGAAACGCATCTTCGCCGTAATTATTTGGGAATGCCTGAATTGGTAATGAAAACGCTTGCCCGTTTGGAGGAACTCAAAAACAAAGACACAAGTGGCGTTACGGGAATCCCTTCGGGCTTTATGGAGTTAGATAAATTGACTTCGGGTTGGCAAAAAACAGATTTAGTAATTGTTGCTGCCCGTCCAGCGATGGGAAAATGTTTGGGGAAAGACACGCCTATATTAATGTATGATGGTTCTATTAAGTTAGTACAAGATGTTAAAGTGGGTGATTTGCTGATGGGCGATGATTCTACGCCCCGAAAAGTGCTTTCTTTGGCAAGAGGTACAGAAAAAATGTATTGGGTACGCCAAAATAAAGCAATGGATTATCGTGTGAATGAAAGCCATATTTTGTCGTTAAAGAGAAGTCGAAACGAGGGCAAACATAAAAGTGGAGATATTTTAAATATTTCGGTAAAAGAATATGTTGGAAAATCCGAAAAATTCAAATCTAACTATAAAGGTTACAAAGTTTCTATTGAATTTGAGGAAAAGAATATGCCCTTAGCTCCTTATTTTATAGGCTTATGGTTAGGTGATGGGCATAGTTATAGTAGCAGAATTACCAATCAAGACGAGGAGATAATTATTTATATGCGAGAATACGCAGAATCATTAGGTTTATCATTGCAAACCTATTTGCAGGAAGATAAATGTAATAATTACGCAATTACGAAGGGAAGCAGAGGAGGAAGGAAGGCTTTCTCAATTCAAGAAGAGCTGAGAAAGTTGAATTTGTTAGAAAACAAGCATATTCCTGAAGGTTACTTACTAAATTCAACAGAAAATAGGTTAGAACTATTGGCAGGACTAATAGATTCCGATGGACATTATGATGAAACGTTCAATTGTTATGAAATTACTCAAAAGAATGAAACGCTTGCTACACAAATTAAATTTTTGTGTGACACATTAGGTTTTAAAGTTTCTTTAAATGAAAAACAAGCAAGGATTACATCTTTGGGGGTAGAAACAACTGTGTATCGAGTTAGGCTGTTTGGAAACTTAGATATTATACCTGCTAAAGTTGCTAGAAAAAAAGCAAGACCTTTAAGAAGCCATGCTAACTGGAGGGTTACAGGAATAACGTTGGAAGAAGATAAAATAGACGACTATTATGGCTTTGAGATAGACGGAAACCATTTATTTTTACTAGGAGATTGCACCGTTACACATAATACTGCTTTTACTTTAACCGTAGCCCGAAACGCAGCCGTACAATTCAATATTCCTGTGGCTTTTTTCTCTTTGGAGATGGCTGCGGTACAGCTTACGCAACGGTTGGTGTGTGCGGAGGCGGAAATTGATATGCAAAAAATCCGGACGGGGAGATTGGAGGCGTATGAATGGCAGCAGTTAATTACGCGCATTGGCAATTTAAGTGATGCACCTTTATTTATAGACGATACGCCCGCGCTTTCTATTATGGATTTACGGGCAAAATGTCGCCGATTGAAAGCGGAGAAAAAAATTGAAATGGTCATTATTGATTACCTTCAATTAATGACAGGAAATGCCTCTAAAGGCGGAAATCGTGAGCAAGAAATTGCAGGTATCTCGCGCTCTCTCAAAGAGTTAGCCAAAGAACTTGATGTCTGTGTGATAGCTCTTGCGCAGTTGAGTCGTGCGGTAGAAACGCGTGGTGGCGATAAAAAGCCGATGCTTTCGGATTTGAGGGAGTCGGGCTGTATTACAGGAGATTCACTGATAACTGATGCTCATTCGGGTAGATTAATTCCGATTAAAGAACTAGCTGAAAGATCAATTCAATCTCCTGTTTCTTGTCTTGCCCTTGATAATCAGATGAATGTAAAACCTCATTCAATCGTAAAGGCATTTTATTCAGGCAAAAAACAAGTATTTGAACTTCAAACCAAAACAGGTAAAAAAATCAAAGCAAGTGCCAATCATCCCTTTTTTACCATAAATGGCTGGACGCGCTTAGATGCCTTACAAATTGGGGAGAAAATCGCCACTCCTCGCAAAATTACGGTAGAAAATCCAAGTAACCCTATTTCTGAACAGGAGCTAATTTTATTAGCACATTTAATTGGTGATGGTTGTATTTTGCCCAAATCGCCTTACCATTATACAAGCGCAGACATGGCAAATATTGAAATTGTGAATGAATGTGCAAAAAACTTATTTGGTATAGAGGCAAACATTGTTCCCCAAGAAAATTGGTGGCACACTTATCTCAAAACGCCTTATCCGCTTACCCATAAAGTAAAACATCCTATCACGCTTTGGTACGAAAAACTAGGATTAGAAAGAATTCGTTCTTATGAGAAAAAACTTCCAGATAGCATTTTCGAATGTGATGATGCACGTATTGCCTTATTTTTGAAGCATTTATGGGCTACAGATGGAAATATTAGTTGGAAGAAAATTGAAGGAAGAAAAGATTCAACCGCCATTTATTATGGAACGACCAGCGAAAAATTAGCGGAACAAGTTCAATATTTATTATTGCGATTTGGCATCATTAGCACGATTAGAATTACGCAAAAAGCAGAATACCGTAAGTCTCATAATGTTTGGATTGATGGCTCACAAAATCAACTTTCTTTTTTAACGCAAATAGGTTGTTTTGGAAAGCGAGGGGAACAAATTAATGAGATGATACAACAATTACAAACAATTGAACCCAACCCCAATAATGATGTAATTCCAAAAGAAGCGTGGAAAAATATTATTGAACCAATCAAGGAAAAAGCAGGCATCTCTTGGCGAAATTTTGCAGAAAAAATGCAGATTTCTTATAGTGGTTCTAATTTGTTTGAATCTGGCATTTCGCGCAAAAGGATGGAAAAAATTGCACACATTTTTGAATCCGAACAACTCAAAAACTTAGCGCAATCCGACATCTATTGGGATGAAATTCAATCTATTACGCCTTTAGGAATAGAAGATGTATATGATGTAACAGTTGAGGACGTACATAATTTTACCTCAAATGGAATACTTCTTCATAATTCGATCGAGCAAGATGCCGATATGGTAATGGCACTTTATCGCCCTGAATATTATGGATTTGAAACGGATGAGGAGGGAAATAGCACGAAAGGGCAGGCACAGGTGATTATTATGAAGCAAAGAAATGGACCTACGGGCGAGGCGAAACTTGCGTTTTTGGGTAGCTTTGGTAAGTTTGCCGATGCGAATGTTACCTTTGGTGCAAATAATACTTTCCAATCTGGAATTAATAACGCAAATGGGCAAGGCAATACGATAGAGCCGCAAAAGGATTATTTTTCAAATGCTGGTGGGGGAACGCCTAATA
>JBJXHA010000645.1:0-3213 GCA_046160275.1 Bacteroidia bacterium
AGGATTAGCAGTTGCAACATGGTTTTACTTCGATGCGCTTAAAGCAAAAAATGAGGCTATTGCACAAACTGTTATAGCTAAAAAAGCACAAACCGATGCCGAAGAAAACCTCAAAAAATTCAACGAACAAAAAGTAAAAGAACTGATGCAACAAATCAAAGTGTACGATGATGCGGGACAATCCTATTTTATTTGTGAAACTTATCGTGAAGTTTTGAAATATGAACCTACAAACAAAGCGGCTTTAGAATATCTGCAAAAAAACAAGTGTGAGAAATAATAGGCAAAATGCTATTGTTTCTCTTACGGCTCGGTTACGAATTAGCTAATAAGCCCTACGAGGTTCTCCTTCCCTTCTGGGGAAGGTCGGGATGGGGCTTTTAAAAGGGCTCAAGGGTTAGTACCAAGACAGACCCGAAAACCATTAATATCGTAGTGGAGGTTAGGAAGATCGCTGAGGCGATCAGAAACACGACAGTAGCCAAATAAGAACTTATCGTTGTCGTACCAAGAGCCGCCACGCAAAACCCGACTCCCTCTTCTTTCTGCACCAATCGGATTATTCGTTTTGGAGCTATCGTATTCGTCATACCAATCATTGCACCATTCCCAAACATTGCCGCTGAGGTCAAAAATACCCAATGCATTGGCTTTTTTTGTGCCTACTTTATGCGTTCGGGAATTGGAGTTACCGCCATACCAAGCCACAGTATCCAAAATACTATCTCCGCTAAATTCAAAATCACTATGTGATTTGCCACCTCTCGCTGCATATTCCCATTCTGCTTCGGTCGGCAGACGAAAGCCTTCTTTTCCTACGCTATCTCTATCCATTGCATCATCTCCTTTATCAATATACATCATATCTTTTTTATTCAGCCTTTTACTCAACCAATTCGCATACTTTGCAGCATCGTACCAGTTTACATAAACCATCGGATTGTCTCCCTGCCATTGCCAAGTTGGCGTATTGTTAGGCTTTAATTTTTTCGCTCGAAGATACAAGTGATATTGCCAAACGGTACATTCTGTTTTCGCCATCCAAAAGGTATTGACTTTTATTGTCGCGCCATCATTTCTTAAAAACTCGCCACCATCAACTTTAACCATTTCTGGAAAATGCCGCTTCCAAATCACATTATTATAATGTGCTGTATCAATATTTTTGACCAAATCCAACAAAGTAACTTTATCTTTTTGCATTGGCGCTATGTCCAGCAGTGCCAAAGTTTTGAGTGGCGTTGTAAAATCCAAAGTGTCCGTTTCTACTTGCCAAAAAGCAATTTCTTGTATGCGTTTTTTGACTGCTTCACGCTGTTCTTTTAGTTCAAGAGCTACTTTGCACTTTTGAAAAGTGCTATCATAATCCAAATAAAGAATATTTCTATCAATTTCTTTGAGTAGCAGCGTCACGGCTTGGTTTGAAGTTGTTTTGAGTTCATCAAGGGCTTTAATTGCAACTTTAGCATTACTATCTGCTGTTTCTCTCAATCTGCTAATTTTCACAAAAACCTTTACCACTTCACTATCAATCGTAGCAGATTTTAAGGCATCGCATATCCGCGCGGCGTTATATTGCTTGATTGCGGCTTCGTAATCTGGCTTATTTTTATCATCTGCCAAAGCCCTTGCTTTGGTCAAGATGCATTCGCAGTCCTTGCAAGGCTGCGCACTCGTCTGCTGCCAAGTCATTCCCAGAAGAAAAATTAAAAACAATTGCTTCATTCTATTGATTTTTAGCCCAAATATAGCAAAAAAATGAAATATGGAATAAAAATAGGAATATTTTTTGGAATTGGTGGGCAAGTAAGCTATTTGTCATTGTTTTTAAGGCTTCAATAAATGTGAAATTAAGGTAAGGTAAGGGGCACTTTTTTTTAAACAGATGAAAAATCTTGGAAAAACTGTATCTATATTTGTGATTGTAGCATTTTTAACTATTATTGCACTCGCATCACGCTTTTAAGTGTTGCTGTAAAAATAGCAAACTGACAGCGTTTTAACTTTTAAAAACTGCATTATGGCAAAGAAAACATCTTTTGAGGTAGAGGGGACTGATATTACATTAATATCAGATGGAGAGAATGACTGGCGTGTATAATCATAAAAAAAGTTCCCCCATTTTAGTTACTTTTGTGTTGCAAAACTCATCAAGTAACAAAAAATAGAGAGAACTTATGTGCAAAGAAACCGAAAACAATTGGAAAAACAAAGCGGTGAGCCGTAGTAAAATACTAAAAACATTAAATAAGGATTTAGTTCGACAAAAAAGTCGCGCTAATGACTGGCGTAAAAAAGCTCAATTGTTACAGCAGGCATTATTAAGTAAAGATTTGATTATTAAAGAGTTATCTTCACAAAAAGCCCGTTCTTCGGTGTTGCCACCTATGACTAAAATAGGTAGTTACAAGTACGATAGTCGGCTTATTTGTTTATGTGTAAAACTGTACAAAAGTGGATTGAGTTTGCGACAAGTGAGTGCAATTATTGTTATTATTGGTCTATTTATTGGAAAAACGATTAAAGCACCAAGTCATGGAACGATAAGTATTTGGGTACATAAAATGGGTCTTGGTTTGTTGAAAAAGGGGCAACAACGGTTTCAACAGAGCCACGAGCAGTGGAGTCTGATTATAGATGAAAGTTTTAGCTTAGGAAAATCTCGGTTATTAATCATTTTAACGGTTCGATTGAGTCGTTTGCAATGCGGCCGAATTCGTTGCGAAGATGTCGTTCCATTAGTGATAAAGAGTCAAGAACAGTGGAAAAGCAAAGATATAAGTATTTGTTTGTCAGGTGTTTGTCGTAATTTTAAAGGACAAATAGCTTATGTTACTTCGGATAGTGGTAATAATCTTTTGTGTGCTTACGAAAAGCAAGGCTTTCTCCATGTTCCTGATTGGGCACATTATGGTGCCAATATATTGGAAAATAGCTACGCGAAAGATGCTTATTTTAAGGAATTTAATGAAAAAATGGGCATATTTAAGTGTAAGCGGAAACAAAGTATCTATACGCATTATGTACCACCGAATCTCAGCGTTAAGGTTCGATTCATGAATTACATTCCTTTTTTAGAATGGGCAACGATTATGTTGGCTAATTTTAAGCGAATTCCGCCAGAAATACAACCCGAATTAGCCTTTTTACAGACTTTACAGCCTTTTATTGAGGAGGTACGTGCTTTGTTTTTTGCTGTGCAGGACATAGGAA
>JBJXHA010000646.1:0-8904 GCA_046160275.1 Bacteroidia bacterium
GCCTATAATGCTTGGGCAAATGATGCCTTTCTTACTTGGTTGAAAGGCTTAGATATCAAGTTGTTACAACAAGAAGTGCAATCCAGTTTTACTACGATAGATTACACTTTGCAGCATTTACTTAGAACGCAAAAGTTTTGGCTGGCTTTTGTTTGTGGCGAAAGCATTGAAGGTTTTGATTGGCGCGTAAAATCTTATGAAATCGAAGTTTTGTTTCAAGAGGTGCAGGCTTCTTCTTTGGAAATGCAGCAACGATTTGCCCAATTTAGCGAGGCGGATTTGCTCGAAACGCTCTCTTTGAATATGCCTTGGTCAAAAAATCAGTTGAGCCGCTACGAATACATCGTTCACCTTATCAATCATGGCTCATTTCATCGCGGGCAAATTGTTACGATGGCGCGAATGTTAGGCATAACCGAAGGAATTCCTGCTACGGATTATAATATTTTTCGCACAGTGTTGTAGGCTATCACGATTACGCCCTTGTTTGTTTTCTCACAAACAAGGGCGTATATTTTATTCGTACAGTGTTCTAGCCTGCTTGTTCCTCATACCATTGCCCCATCGCTACTCGCCCTTTTTCATAGATGGCATAAGGTGGCGAAACCAAGGGGTTATGGCTAAGGTCTATTGCAATTTGATGATGGAAAGCAAAAGCACGAGGCAAAACAGTAATTTTATTGCGCATGAGGTTTACCGTTCTTAATTGCGGAAAGTTTTTGCTGCTAATATTTTCGATTTCCTTAATTTTATTATCAAACAAATCTAGTACGCTGAGCGAAGTAAGTGCTTCTAAGTTCTCTATTTTTGTAATTTTCCCTCCAATATACAACTGCGTTAGGTTTGTGAGCTTCTCCAAATTTTCGATTTTCGTGATTTTATTTCTTGACAAATGGAGATAAGTAAGCTGCGTGAGTTTCTCCAAATTTTCAATTTTGCTGATTCGATTCAGCTCAAAACTCACCTTTTGCAACTGCGTCAAAGCACTCAAATTTTCAAGTTTTGTAATTTTATTACTACTCAAATACAATTCTTTCAGGTGTGTAAGTTTATCCAAACCTTTGATGTCTGTAATTTCATTGCGCCACAAATGCAATTCCTGTAATTTCAATAAGTTGTCAAGATTCTCAATTTCCGTAATTTGGTTTTGGTATAATTTTAACACCTTCAATTTCAATAATTTATCCAAACCTTCAATTTTGGAGATTTTCGTTTCCCCTATTTCTAACTCTTTTAACGCTGAAAGCATCTCCAAATTTTCAATGCATTGAATAGGATTTTTGGATAATTTTAGCGTCTGTAATTGTGGTAAATTGCCTAAATTTTCAATCTTCGTGATTTTATTATCTCGTAAATCAAGGTTTTTTAATTGCGGAAAAGTATCGAGATTTTCAATAAGGGTAATGCCATTCCAGCACAACTCTAACGTTTCCAAATGACTCAACCCTGCAATTTCTAAGGGAATTTCCTTGAGTTTACACTTCGAAATTTTCAAATAAACGACTTCTTTTTGCGCATTTAAGCGATAAAAAAAGCCTTTATCATACAAGCGAAGTCCTCCGATAGGCGACTCTAGCTCCATTTTTGCCCCAAGTTTAGCGGCTAAATATTGGATAATTTGTAATTCTGTTGTCATATAAATAAATGGTAAAATGGTGGCTTATTTTTCCACACGCACTGCCACTTGATACAGCGCGATTCCTGCCGCTACCGACACATTGAGGCTATGTTTTGTGCCAAATTGCGGAATTTCTAAGGTTACATCTGCAAGGTTAATGGCTGCTTGTGCTACGCCTTCTACTTCATGCCCAAAAACGAGTACAATCGGTTGGTTAGGAAGCTGAAAATCAGGGAGAGAAACACTCTTTTCGGTTTGCTCCAAAGCTGCAATATAGCAGCCATTTTCTTTTAATTGTTGAAGTAAGGCTGCTGTATCTTCCGCATATTCCCAATCCACACTTTCCTCTGCCCCTAGTGCAGTTTTGTGAATTTCGCGGTGCGGTGGCGTTGGCGTAATGCCACACAAATACAATTTTGCCACCCGAAAAGCATCAGCAGAGCGAAAAATTGCCCCTACATTGTGCATACTCCTCACATTATCCAACACGCCAATTATCGGATATTTCTCCATCGCCTTAAAATCTTCAAGCGACAAACGATTTAATTCTGAAAGTTTGAGTTTTTTGTTCACCTGCTTTTCATTTTGGGTGCAATGTTAAGGCTTTTTTCCCTTTTTCGCACGCCTAAAAGCAAAAATATCCCTCTGACCTTCCTAATCTCCTAAGAATTTGCTATTTTTGCGCTCCCTAAACGTATAATAGTTTTTAATTTATATTCAAAATGAAATTGAATCAAGTAGTGGCACTTGCAGGAGTGTCGGGATTGCACAAAATTATCAAAGCGGATGCCAAATCGGTTATCCTTGAAGCCTTAGATGCTACGCAAAAACGCCAAAAAGTAGCAGCGAACATGATGGTTTCTAAACTTTCAGACATTAGCATTTATACCCTTGAAGAGGGGGCAGAAACTTCTACGAACTTAGTCGAAGTATTAAAAGCGATTCAAGCAAAATATGCCAATACGCTTCCTGTCAATAAAAAAAGTAGCAACACTGAGTTAATGGCTTTTTTAGCAGAAGTATTGCCTAATTACGATACAGCAAAAGTATATGCTTCTAATGTAAAAAAATTGGTGGCTTGGTACGAGATTTTGGTAGGTGCGGAAGTTGAATTTGCCGTTGATGTAGAAGAAAATGCGGCAGAAGAAACGGAAGCACTATAAGGGTTTGCCTAAACGTTAATAGATTGATTATCAATTTATTGCTTTTCAATACAGCATCACCTTTTCAATGCAAAAGCATCTACACAACTAACGCCTTAAAGCAGTTGTTGTGTAGATGCTTTTGCATTAGGTTGTGCATACGCTTTTGCATTAGGTTGTGCATACGCTTAATAATTCCCTCCTCCTCCCTTCTTTTTTCCCCTAAAATTTGGGGTAAAATACCCACCAATATTCTCTCATATATCCTAACTTTGCCCCTTCAATAAGCTATGAATCTATATAGCTTCTATTCACACATTTTTTATTGTATGAAAAAATTACCTGTTTATTTGCTTTTATGGGCGATGTTGCCCTTGGGATTACTTGCCCAGCAAGACTTAAATGCACCGATTCCTTTTGACCCGACTGTCAAAACGGGAACTTTGCCGAATGGCATGAAGTACTTTATTAAGCAAAATGCCAAACCTGAAAAACGTGCAGAGTTACGTATCGCGCTGAATGCGGGTGCAATGCAAGAAAATGATGACCAACAAGGATTGGCGCATTTTTGCGAACATATGTGTTTTAATGGGACAAAAAATTTCCCAAAAAGTGCCTTAGTTGACTTTTTGGAATCCGTAGGAACAAAATTTGGGGCGCATTTGAATGCCTACACGAGTTTTGATGAAACGGTTTATATGTTGCAAATTCCAACTGATGACGAGACTTTGTTTAGAAAAGGCTTTACCGTATTAGAAGATTGGGCAAGCAATGTTTCCTTTGATAATCAAGAGATTGACAAAGAAAGAGGCGTGGTTGTTTCAGAAAGACGCTTGGGTTTGGGCGCAGATAAAAGAATGTTTGACAAAGTATTTCCTGTTCAAATGAAAGGCTCGCGTTATGCTAGTCGCTTACCAATTGGGCAGTTGGAAGTATTGGAAAAATGTAAATACGAAACCTTAAAGCAATTTTATGCCGACTGGTATCGCCCCGATTTGATGGCAATTATCGCAATAGGTGACTTTGATGTGGATATGGTAGAAAAAATCATCAAAACGCAATTTGGCGCAATCCCTTCAAAAGCAAACCCTCGTAAAAGAGAAAACTATGAAGTGCCAAATCATAGAGAAATGCTCGTAGCTTCTGCTACCGACAAAGAGGCGAGTTATAACCGCGTATCTGTGATGTTCAAGCACCCTGTAAAAGAAAGCAAAACCCTCGCCGACTATCGCAATGGCATGATTCGCAGCCTTGCCAGCAGCATTATTCGTGAAAGGTTAGACGATTTGAAGCAACAACCTAAAGCTCCTTTTAGCAATGCTTACGCTTATTATGGAGGAATGGTGCGCGCAAAAAATGCCTTTAATGTCGGTATGATTGCCTTAGATGGACAAGCAAGAGAAGCAACTCAGTTGATTTTCACAGAATTAGCCCGTATCAAAAAATTTGGTTTTAATCCTGATGAATTGGCACGCGCAAAAAAATCTGTAATGAAATATGTAAGTTCTCTCTATACTGACCGCGACAAAACAGAATCTCGTGATTTTACCTACGGCTTGGTTGACCATTATTTAGAAGGAACTCCTTTTACAAGCATTGACTTCGATTATACTTTTTACCAAAACCATTTGGAGAAGGTTAACATAAAAGAAGTGAACGAAATGGTGCAAAAGTGGATTACAAATGGCGAGAATGCAGTAGTAACTTTTACAGGAGTAGAAAAAGAAGGCAATACTTTTCCGAGCAAAGAGGAAACCCTAAAAATGTTTTTGTTAAGTCAACAAGCGGATTTAAAACCCTTAGTTGCAAAAAAGGAAATCCAATCTTTGATAGCAGAAATGCCCGAACCCAGCAGTATCGTAGAAGAGAAGGATATTCCTGAAATTGGCATGAAAGAAGTGAAATTGTCAAATGGGCTGCGCTTATTGCTGAAAAAAACTGATTTCAAAAACGATGAAATTTTGATTGGAGCGTATAGTTTTGGCGGAAGTTCTTTATATGCTGATGCCGATGATGACAATGCGGGCTATGCACCTATGATTGTGGAGCAAGCAGGGGTAAGTACTTTTTCACGCAGCGAATTGGATAGATTTTTGACAGGAAAAGACATTAGTTTGCGCTTTTACATTAGCGAAACCATGGAAGGAATGTATGGCAGTCATTGTAGCCCCGAAGATTTGGAAACGGCAATGCAACTCATCTATTTGTATATGGCGCAACCCCGTTTTGACATGGAGAGCTTTGAAACGTTCAAAAATGAGCAAAAAGGTTTCTTAGCTAATATGAGCCGCCGCCCAGATGCAGTTTTTAGAGATAGCGTTTCTCGCATTATGGGCAAAAATCATCCACGTCGCCAACCCACTACCATGGAAACAGTTAATAACCTAGATCCTAAACGTGCCTTAGAAATTTACAAAGAGCGTTTCGGACATATTAGCGATTTCACCTTTGTTTTTGTAGGTAATTTTGACGAAGATGAACTCAAAAAGAGAGCCTGTCAATATTTAGGTGGTATTCAAGGTGATGCCCGCCCCGAAGAATTTAAAGATGTAGGTGTGGACTATCCGCGCGGAAATGTAACAAAAACGATTTACAAAGGCAGCGAACCCAAAAGTCAGGTGCAGTTGATGTTTAAAGGTGATGCAAAATTTTCTCGCCAAAATAGGGCAGAACTCAGTGCATTGACCGCTCTATTAAACATCAAATTGAGAGAGAGCCTACGCGAAGACAAAGGCGGAGTGTATGGCGTGGGTTGTAGCGGTAATCTTACACATTATCCTAAAGAAGAATATACGATTACGGTAAGTTTTGGCTGTGCTCCCGAAAGAGCAGAAGAATTGATTGCGGCAGCGATGGAGGTGATTGAAAAGGTCAAAAAAGAGGGGATTAGCGAAAAAGATATGACCAAAATCAAGGAAACGCGCCGCCGTGAGTTGGAATTGCAAATGAAAGAGAACAGTTTTTGGTTGAATAATATCATGAGTACCGACCAAAATAAGGAAGATTTCATAGATTTTGAATCTGCTGAAAGGTTGTATGAATTTACGGCTCGTATTACGGAAGCCGATTTTAAACGTTTGGCAAATCAATATTTTGATTTAAAAAATGTGGCGAAGTTTGTACTAAAACCTGAAACAAAATAACACATTCATACGAGTTGCAATAGCATTTTCTGACCTAATAGGAGGGAAAATGCTATTGCCTTGCTTTATGATAAAACAACATTCAATACATTTATTTCTCCGTATTTTATGAAAACAAAAGTCTTATTTTCGCTCTGTATTCTCCTGCCATTTTTGGCAATTTCTCATGTCTTGCACACTTTTTATGTGAGCATCACCCAAATTGATTACAATGCAAAAACACAAAGTTTGGAGATTTCTACCAAATTTTTTACCGATGATTTGCAAACTGCCCTTGAAAAACAAGGGAGTGGAAAATTATATTTGAGTACTCCACAAGAAAAAAAAGAGGCTAATACATTGATTGAAAAGTATTTACATCAACACCTTATTTTACAAGTAAATGGGCAAGTTCGCCCATGGAAATGGATTGGCAAAGAAAAAGAAGCCGATGCAACTTGGTGTTATTTGGAAATTGAAGGCGTAAATGCCCCCATTAAAACCATAGAAATTACCCATTCTTCGTTGATGGAATGTTTTGATAGTCAAACCAATATGGTAAACTTTAAAATAAGTCAACAGAAAAAAAGTTTGGTATTGAGAAAAGGAGAGGCTAAAAAAACACTTAGTTTTTAAGCAGAGATGGCTTAAATGAAATCAGTAAGAATTAATTTACGTTAATATTTCCCACTCAAAGCATTGATAATAAACAAGTTGAAATCACTGTCCCTTCCCATACTAGTTAACCTTTTTGGTCAAGCTATTTTAGGAAGGGACAATTTTCCATTATCCATTATTAATTATCCATTATTTTCTCATTTTCCAATCTCTTAAATTTTGCCTAACTTGCGCCCTCATTCAACCATCAATTTCATGGAAATTAAACAAGCCATTTATCACAGCAGTCATAACCTACTCAAAACTTTGCCCCTCGAAGGTTTGCCCGAATTTGCTTTCGTTGGGAGGTCAAATGTAGGTAAATCTTCCCTTATCAATATGCTGTGCAAGAAAAAGGACATGGCAAAAACTTCTTCTACTCCCGGAAAAACGCAATGTGTAAACCTTTTCCATATTAATAATCAATGGTTTTTGACCGATTTGCCCGGCTTTGGCTATGCGAAAGTTTCGCAAAAACGCCGCGCTGAGTTTAGCGATTTGGTGGTGCGTTATGTAACGGTAAGGGAAGCCCTGCGCCATGTATTTCTTTTGGTGGATTCTCGTATTCCTGCACAAAAGATTGATTTAGAGTTTGTTGAATTTTTGATTCACGAAAACAAGCCTTTTTCTTTGATTTTTACGAAAATAGAAAAAACCAAAAATAGCCAAAGAGCAGAAACATTAAACGCCTATAAACACCTCATTAAATCGCTAGATGCCGAAATGCCTGCGGTCATTATGACTTCGGCAGTTGCCCAAAGAGGACGCGAAGATATATTGACAAAAATTGAGGAAATTTTGGCAGAAAAAGAGGAAACAGCAAAATAGAAAACATTTGTAGCAGTTGCTTTAGATTATGTTTAAATTTTAGTTGGTTGATTATCAGTGCCGTATTATTCAATTCAGAAGAATCTACACAACTAACATTTTGAAACAAGGCTTATGTAGATTCTTCTGAATTAAGTGAGTCTGTAAAATACTGGTTTTCAGTTCCTTAAAATTTAAACATACTCTTAGTTGCCGCAAAACATTCTCAATTTTTAATTCTCAATTATCAATTAAAATAATATGGCTCATCAACTTTTACAAGGCAAAAAAGGAATCATCTTTGGAGCCTTAGATAACACCTCTATCGCGTGGAAAGTGGCAGAACGCGCTGCGGCAGAAGGTGCTGAACTCATTTTGACTAATACGCCTGTGGCTTTGCGTTTAGGCACGCTGAACCAATTGGCGGAAAGTATCAATGCGGAATTAGTGGCTGCTGACGCGACTTCGCTTGATGATTTGAACAGTTTATTAGACCTAGCCGAAAAAAAATGGGGCAAAATTGACTTTGTGTTGCACTCCATTGGTATGTCAATGAATGTGAGAAAAAAACGCGCCTACACCAATTTAAACTACGATTTCTTGCAAAAAACCTACGATATTTCTTCGGTTTCTTTCCATAAATTGATGCAGTTGTTATATAACAGAGATTTGATGGTGGCAGAAGGCTCAATTTTGGCACTTTCTTATATCGCTGCACAACGCACTTTCGGCGAATACAACGACATGGCAGAGGCAAAAGCCTTATTAGAGTCCTATGCGCGTAGTTTTGGCTATCATTTTGGTGTAAAAAATAAAGTGAGGGTAAACACGATTTCCCAATCCCCTACCCCCACAACGGCAGGTTCAGGTGTAAGCGGCTTCGACAAAATGCTCGATTATGCCGAAAAAATGTCGCCGCTAGGCAATGCCTCCGCAGACGAATGTGCAGACTACTGCGTCATGATGTTTTCTGATTATACCAAAAAAGTAACCATGCAAAACCTCTTCCACGATGGCGGATTTTCAAGCATGGGTGTTTCGAATGGCTTGTTAGGGTAATTGGATTGTGGCTGTATAAAAAGTTCGGAACTCATCGATGAGTTCCGAACTTTTTATACAGGGCTATCTTTGTAAAAAAGGATTTTTAGATATATCTTTGAATTCTAGTTATTTGATTATCAATCATAGCAGAATGAAAAAAGCATTGATTGTTACGCTATTTTTAGCCTTTATACAAATGTTTGCAACCTCCAAAATGACATTTTGGAAAAAGGATTTAAACAAAAATATTGGAATATTTTGAGTCGTTCTAATATTGGAGAAGATTTATTAAAATAAAGGATGGCTAACAAGTCACTTGCCCTATATGCTCAAACTAAAATCATACTTTAATCACATATCATTGCTGACAGACCCAACTTGGGACAGGATATTACCCATGTTCAGACAGGAAGCATTATCAAAAAATCAATTTTTCGCAAAAGAAAACGAAATTGCGCGTAAAATAGCCTTTCTAGAAACAGGTGTCGTAAGAGCTTATTTTATCAACAAGGAAGGA
>JBJXHA010000647.1:0-5701 GCA_046160275.1 Bacteroidia bacterium
TTTCCTCATTTTTTAGCGTGGGACTTAAGTCCCACGCTAAAAAATGAGGAAATTTACGAAAGTTTAAGACAATTTATCTCTTTTACCGTATAAGTACCTTTCGAGAGATTTTATATGAAAAGTTGATAGATTAACAATAGATAAAAAATATATGGTAGAAAACAAAATTATTCAATTAGCGTCAGAGCGTGCCATTTTAGTAGGGCTTTCTACGGTGAAGGTTTCTCCTTTGAAGGCGAAAGAGTACATCGAGGAGTTGGCGTTTTTGGCACAAACAGCAGGCATTCAACCCATTAAAAACTTTATTCAAAATTTGAGTATGCCCCATTCTTCTATTTACGTAGGAACGGGGAAGTTGCAAGAAATAAAAACAGCGGCGGAGGTATTGAACGTTTCTCTGCTCATTTTTGATGATGAATTGTCGGCAAAACAGTTAAGAAACATCGAGAAAGAAACCAAATTACGCGTATTAGATAGGAGTTCGCTTATTTTACATATTTTTGGTTTGCATGCACGTTCTTCGCAGGCGCGTTTGCAGGTAGAATTGGCGCAACAACAATATATGCTCCCACGCTTGACGCGTTTGTGGACGCATTTGGAGCGGCAACGTGGAGGTACAGGTACACGCGGAGGAGCAGGGGAAAAAGAAATTGAAACTGACCGCCGTATTATTAGGGATAGAATTTCTTTCCTCAAAAAAGAGTTGGAAAAGGTAGAGCGACAAGGACAAGAGCGTAGGAAAAATAGAAATGATGCCGTTCGCGTTTCTTTGGTCGGATATACGAATGTGGGGAAATCTACGATTATGAACGTACTTTCTAAGTCTGATGTGTTGGTAGAAAATAAACTTTTTGCTACGCTAGATACAACTGTACGCAAAATGAATTGGGAGTTTGTACCCTTTTTGCTTTCTGATACCGTAGGATTTATTCGCAAATTGCCGCATCATTTGGTAGAGTGTTTTAAAAGTACGCTTGCCGAAGCCCAAGAGTCTGACATTTTATTGCACGTAATTGATGTTTCTCACGCCCAATTTGAAGACCATATTCGTGTGGTGAATGAAACGCTGCAAGAGATTAAAGTGGGAGAGAAAAAGATGATTATGGTATTCAACAAAGCAGATTTACTGCCCCCAGAAGAGCGTGAACGCTTGCAAGAAACTTGGTTTGGTTTGCACCATGCTCCAGCAGTATTCCTCTCCGCCATAGAACGTTGGAACATTGACCTTTTGCGCAAGTACATTTTAGATACCGTCAGAGAAGTATATGCAGAAAAATATCCCGAAAGAACATTGCAACAGTTTCATTTTGAGGTAGAGGAGTAAGTAACTCTTATAAAATGCTAGTTTAATAGATAAGAAAGAGTAAAAAAGTTCCGAATTCTTGAGGGAGTTCGGAACTTTTTATATTGTTTTATTTACGATACTCCCCGCATCGCTTCATATATCTTATCCATAATCACTTGTCTAACGCGTTGTTTGTTAAACATCTTGTTGTACTTGAAGTTGGGATAAGTTCTATTGCCGAGGAAGATATAAACAAGGTCATATTTGGGGTCAATCCAAAAGCAGGTGCCTGTGAAACCTGTATGTCCATAAGTTTCATCGGAAGCGTAGGCAGAGGAAGGGTCGGCTTTATCTGGGTCGGAGTTGGGTTTGTCCCAGCCTAGCCCACGTCTGGAAGCACCACTTTGTTTTTGGGTAAAATATTTGATAGTTGGCGAAGAAATGTAACCGCGTTTACCGTAGTAACCGCCATTTTTTATCATCAAAGAATATTTGCAGAGGTCATAGACATTAGAAAAAAGTCCCGCATGACCCGCTACGCCGCCAAGCATGGCAGAGGCATAATCATGTACATAGCCTTGCACTACGCAATGTCGCCATGAATCGTCTAATTCAGTAGGTGCGCACCACATTCCATTTCCTTTTTGTCCGGGGTTAAACATGGTGCTGCTCATGCCCATCGGTTGAAAAAAATTACCACAAGTGTATTCATCTAAGGTTTGCCCTGTTACTTTTTCGATAATCTTTCCCAAAGTAATCAAGCCCAAATCGCTATACACCATTCTCCCGCGCACGCCCATTTCCGAGTTTTTAATTTTATCCCACATAGTTGTTTGATAATCTTTTCGCATAAACATTCCAGGAACAACTTCTATCGGATATTCGTTGCTTTGCGTTTTGGCATAAATGAAGTCGCTTGGCTGCATCTTATTCGCATCGGCAAAGGTTTCGAGGTAAAAAGGAATCCAAGCCTTTAGCCCTGCGGTGTGTTGCAAGATTTCTCGTACCGTTACCGAACCTTTATTTGTATATTGAAAATCAGGTAGATAAGAGGTAATACTTGCATCTAAATTAATCAATCCTTGCTCATACAGTTGCATTATCGTTGTAACAGTAGCCACAATTTTCGTCATCGAGGCAATGTCATACATCGTATGAAGCGCGTCAACAGAATCTGAAGATGCATTGTAATCAAATTTGCCAAAATTTCCTTCATAAATGATTTTGTCGCCGCGCATTACTGCAATCGCGCAACCAGGAATCGCGTGTAGGCGAATGTAGTAATTGGCAATAGAATCAATTCCCTGCAAAGTGCGTGAGCGTAATCCCTTTTCTTCTGGCAAAGAAAAACCAAAACGAATGACTTCGGATTGAATTTCGCCCTGCCCTTGTCGAAACAAAGGAGAAGCTGTTACGGGAAGTTGTCCATCAACCGCCAAGCCACCAAAAATAGCGGCTGCGACTGCCTGCTGCGCCTCTTCTTCTTCTTCATAGCCTACAAGCGTTGCCGTTTCGCTTCCAAAATTTTTCAAAGCATAAGGGCTACCAAACAAGCTCAAAATCGTAGTTTTGCCTGCCTCTGCTAATTTTTTGGGTAGGTTTGAAATATTTGTGGTAATGCCAAAGTTTTCGCTCGCCTTTTTACTTACATCAAAAATTCCAAGAATAACGGTATTATTATACTTTACTTGCGCAAGTACATTTTGTAGGTCGGTAGAATTAAAGCCAGATTTCAAATAAATGGTTTTCATACCAACATACTTTTGCAAAGTGCGTGCAAAGGTAGAGTTTTGTTTTCCGCCTACTTGAATATAAGCAATGTCTTGATTTTCAAGAGATTGAAGCGGAATGACATGGTTTTTATTTTTAGCTAAGGTAACAGCAGCTTCGTAGAGTTTCTTTTTCAATAATTTTGCTTCTACGGAGTTCAAATCACTCAACACATTATAAGATGAAACGTAAGGAGCTTTTGTCAAACCCAAACGATATTTTGCAGTTAAAATTCTTGCTACGCGCTCATTCACTTGACTTTCCGTAATTTCGCCTTTGTCTAGCGCAGCTTTCAAAGCATTTACCGCAGCAGGAACATCTTGCGCAAACAACAATACATCATTTCCTGCTTTAAAGGCTGCTAATTCTGCTTTACCCGATGGAAAATATTTTGTAACCGCGCCCATGTTCAAAGCATCTGTTACAATTAAGCCATTATATCCCATTTCTTCCCGCAACATTTTTTGCACAATTTTAGGAGAAAGGGAAGCAGGTAAATTGGCGGTAGCATCTAAGGAAGGAATAGATAAATGTGCCACCATGATAGCAGGGACTCCTGCGTCTGCCATTTTTTTGAAAGGAAAGAGTTCTAATGTATCTAATCTTGCCTTGCTATGAGAAATCAAGGGCAATTCTGTATGAGAATCAGCGTGTGTGTCGCCATGTCCGGGAAAATGTTTGGCGCAGGCAAGCACTTGGTTATCAGTCATGCCTTTGCTATATAAAATTCCTTTGCGAGCCACTTGAAATTTATTTTCTCCAAAAGAACGGTCACCAATAACAGGATTAGAAGCGTTGCTATTAATATCCACCACAGGTGCGAAGTTCCACTGCACACCTACGCGCTTGCATTGTTTTGCTACGATTGCCCCAAATTGATAAATGAGCGAGTCGTCTTGAATCGCGCCTAAAGTCATTTGGCGAGGGAATTTAATCACCGAAGGCATACGCATATTCATTCCCCATTCTGCATCAGAAGAAATCATTAGCGGAATTTTCGATGCCCCTTGATAGCGGTTTACCATAGAGATTTGTTGCAAAGGTTCTCCTTTCATAAAGGTAATTCCACCAATCCCATATTGTCTAATGTTGTTTAATACCATACCATCTTGGGTTCCGTCATCTTTTGCCATGACCGACACCACCATCAGTTGCCCAAGTTTCTGCTCAATGCTCATGGTTTGCATCACGCTGTCAACCCAGTGCGATTCACCCATGTCTTTATGAACATATTTATAGGCATAAATTGGAAGGTTTTCGCTTGACCCTGCGTGAAGGGAAAAAACAGAAACCAAGATTAGAACAAAAATGAGTCGAAATACTTTCATAAACAACTGAAAATGAATGGTTAGCGTATATTTGTGTTTGAAAAGATAAAATAACAAACCTGATAAGCAGCTCGCCTACCAGGTTTGCCGTACAAAAATAGCATTTTTGTACCAAATTTTGGAAGTTTAATAAAAGAAAAGTGAAAAGTTAGACAATGAAAAAAACCCTCAATATATTAATCATTAATTCATCAAGCGATTGGTAATGGAAATTAGCGTTTGTGGGCTTTGAAATCCTAGTAATTTTGCGGTCAAATTTCCTTCAGGCGAAAAGATGAGCAAACAAGGATAAGCTGTAATTCCATACTCTTGAGCCAAAGACATTGCATTGGTTTCAGGCATATTTGCCTCGAATACAAACAATTTTTCTTTTGCTAATTTAATTAAAGTGGGATCAGTAAATGTATCTTCTTCCATTTTAATACATGGGATACAATTATCTTTTGTAAAAAACACCATATAGTGTTTGTTCTGTGTTTTTGCCTGTGCGGTCATTTTCTCGAATGATCCGTCAAAAAACTCCACTTCAGATTGTGCTTGAATAGAAGAAGCACTTACACAAAATACAAACAAAAATAAAAACAACTGTAGAAACTTGTTCATTTGGGGTAGCGTTTTAAGATTGATAGAAGAAACAGACATTTTTGAAAAGGAAGACTAATAATGTTTTGACTAAGGGGCGATTAAGTGCATTTGCTTCACTTATTCGATGCTGCAAAGTAAATACATAAATTTCATTTTACCATAGAAAACTTATTAGAGATTCCTTAGAATTTCATTAGAAATTTTAAAAAATTCTAAGAATTTGCTTAAAAGTGCATTTTTAGGGGTATTTCTCTGCGAATTTTCGCTAGAATGAAAAAAAACAGCCATTTCTAAGGAAATGTTCTTGCGCATATAAGACAGGAAAGGAAATACAGAAGAAGGAAGGCAAGTGGGTTTTATTGCACAAGAAGTAAAGGCGGTTTTACCTAAAGTGGTGGTAGACGATATTGCCAAAGGCGAAATCTTAGGTGTATCTTATGGGGCAGTTGTACCTGTATTAGTAGAGGGGTAGCCCTACAAATGTAACTTGACCCTACATTGGTTTGAGCATTACATTTGGTGGACTACCTTTTATTTTTGTCCTTATTTTGAAACAAGGATTTTGATAAAATACTTTCAACTTTTTAGGTTACTTTCATATCCTTCAAGCCCCAATCAATTCACTGGGGCTTTTCAAGAAATTCAAAGAAAGACATTAAACTTTTGCCTATTTCGATTCTCTAACTATCCATCAAACATAAAAATATGCAAAAGAACTACATTTTCTACTTCA
>JBJXHA010000648.1:0-3157 GCA_046160275.1 Bacteroidia bacterium
TTGCGAATCCTTTGGTAAATATCCAAAATGCCCCTGCCGCGCCTGACCCGCAAGGCTATGCCGCGCTGCTGCAAACGCTGGGCAACCCCGATATTTTTAAGGATTTGACAGGCTTGAATCAAACGCAGCTGAATGCGCTGCAAAGTATGTTGAGTGCGCAAAACTCTCAGTACAAGTAAGGCACTATGTTACCAAGCAAATAAAAAAGTGTTCCTTCCTCCCCCAAAAGGATTGTTCCCTCCGAGCAGCAAAACTACTCGAAGGGAACAATCTTTTAGGGCGCATTTCCTTGTAAATGATGATAAATGTTACTTCCAATTATTTTTGATAACTGTCCATTGCTGCCGCTAAGGAATATGAACAAAATAAACTACCAACTCCAAAAATACATTTAGCTGATAACCAATATTTTACTTCTGCTCGCATTGAGCTTGCCGAAATGATAACTGTTTACTGTTAATTGTTCACTGATACTAAGGAATAATACAAGTGCGCGTTACCTGTGCCTCATCTGCCTTTATAACGACTTGATAAGTGCCTTGCTCCCACTCCGAAATATCCACATTTAGTTGCCCATTTCCCTCTTGTTTTCCCAAAGCAGATTGATAGCGTTTGTTGCCTTGCGCATCTGAAATGAAAAGGTAGGCTTTTTGGTAATTTTCTGTAAATTGATAATTGATGTACATATCCGTTTCGTCATTACTAGGATAGACCATCAAATGAATGGATTGGAAGGCGAGGTCAGGCGAAAAAGTAAGCACTTCACTCCATTGACTAAGCCCTCCTTCATAAACCATTTTTAGGCGATAATAACATTTTTCGTAACGCGTTAAATTGGCATCTTTATCGTATTCAACATACTTAGTTTCTCCTTTTTGCGCAGAAACCACATTAATTAACTCCTCAAATTCATCATCAGAAGTGGTAGAACGCCACAACTCAAAATATTTTACACGGGCAGTAGGCTCGGTTTCCCATTTCAACAAAGCCTGACGGTTAGAACTTTCTGCTTTAAATTGAACTAAATCTTGTATTTTGGCGGGTCTTGTTGTTTGATTACTAATAATTCCATACGTTTCGCTCGGCAAAGTCGCGCCTTTTGTGTTTGCAGGATAATAATAGCCTATGTTATAAATTGCCGTTTTTAAGCCCCAAAAACCATAGGTTCCATTTTTATCCGTAGAAGTTTGGGCAATACTTTTCCCTTTTTCATTGTATAAAACCACTGTAACATCTTCCAAAGCACGCTCACCAATATCAAAACGTTCATTTTCATTGCTGTCGTCCCATACACAGTTATAAATATTAAAAGCGTTTTTGGTCGTTTTTTGAAAAGGAATCGCGTAATCTTGAAGTTTTTCGCCTTTTTTGAGTGTAAAAAAAGCAGTTGAGCCCAAAATATTTACCTTATTGTTCGTTTCAATATTCGAAAAAGCATCTTCATTTAACTTAGGTTCGTAGCCTTGAGGTGCCAAAAAATGCAAGGAGTATTTACCCGCTTTGATTTTACTCAACTGATAACTGCCCATTTCATCAGAAACGGTTTCCGCCACTAATATCCCCTCTTGACTGATTAAACGAACAGTAACGCCTGAAAGTCCTTGCTCTTGTTTGTCAAAACGCTCATTTGCATTTGTATCTATCCACACTTTGCTACTCAAAGAGGAAAACTGTACAGGCGATTTTGCTGCATTAGCATAAGGAAAAATGCAGATGCTAAGCCCAAAGAAAAGGCAGAAATTGAAATGTTTAGTACTATCCATTACTTAAATAGATTAAATAAGTGACAAATATTATTATTTATAATAAATATCTACTATGTGAGATTTATTGATGTTAGATTATATAGCTTTCCAATCTTGAATATGAGCCTTTTTTGGCTCTATTCCCTTATGTTAAACCCGTTGTTTGTATTGTCTAGAAAGTATCATCTTTGATTCTTCCTTTTAACAAACTGGTTATCAAGCCTTTTTTCTAAAAATAAAAATATACCCTAGTCGCTAAGTTGTTAAGCATACCTTAAAGTTAGGAGTAGTACTTAGTTTTTACAAACGAGATGTAATTTATAAAGAGAAAGAGTCGTTTTTTGTTACGATTGAAAACATAGGTTTTAGGTCTTTAAAGCACATTCATAAGTATTTGAATATAATTCGTGTATCTATCTTCTCTTACAATGCAATTCAAGTGATACCGTTTGTGTGGCATTTTTAACCATTTATACAGAATTTTGACACGGTACCACTTTTTTTACCCAAAAAAGACTACCTTTACTTTATCATTTTCTCTAGTTTATACGTTTAAGTTTATTATTGTTTGACATTCGCACTTCATTCTAATTTTTATTTATCTAAATGAGACAGCCAGTTATATATTCACACTTACTAGGGCTTGTGTTTTTTTGCTTCTCCTCCCTACCCTTTTATGCGCAAAAAGGTACAAGTGAATTTATTGAAAATAAAGGACAATGGGCGGATTATATCCAATATCGCCAAAGGCTTTTTCAAGGGGATTTTTTGGCAGCAAAAGATAGATTTGTATATCAGTTGCGAGAAGACAAGGAAAACCCTTTTGGGCATAAAAACCACAAACACCATACTTCCCATGAAGAAACAGAAGAAAGCCCTACTTACCAAGGGCATATCTACCAAGCGCGCTTTGTAGGTGCTTCTTCCCAAACGAAAATTATCGCCAACAAGCCTTCCGAGGGCGTATTCAATTATTATCTAGGGAAAGACCCACAACATTGGGCTTCGGGCGCGAAAGCCTACCAAAGTCTGCGCTATCAAAACCTATATGAAGGCGTTGATATGGAGGTGTATGGTGTGGGCAGTAATTTAAAGTATGACTTTATTGTCAAGCCCCAAAGTTCGCCTGCTCAAATTCAAATTGCTTATGAAGGAGTAAACGATTTGAAAATAGATGAAAAAGGCAACCTCCACATCAAACTTTCTGTGCCAGAGGTGCAAGAACTCGCGCCTGTAGCCTATCAAATGATTCAAGGCAAAAGGCAAAAAGTGGACTGTCATTACCAATTAACGGGAGATGTTTTGTCTTTCGTTTTCCCCAATGATTATGACCATAGCGAAGCCCTAATCATTGACCCTACGGTTGTGTTTTCCACTTATACAGGCTCAACGCAAGACAACTGGGGATTTAC
>JBJXHA010000649.1:0-4668 GCA_046160275.1 Bacteroidia bacterium
TTGCGAATCCTTTGGTAAATATCCAAAATGCCCCTGCCGCGCCTGACCCGCAAGGCTATGCCGCGCTGCTGCAAACGCTGGGCAACCCCGATATTTTTAAGGATTTGACAGGCTTGAATCAAACGCAAATGAATGCGCTGCAAAGCATGTTGAGTGCGCAAAATAACGCCCAAAAATATGCACAAACGGCAGCGAAGTTGTCGGCGGCTGCTATGCAGCTAAAAGCCTACGATGACCTAAGCAAAGCAGTGGACGAGGATAAAACCCTCTCACCTGCAGATAAAAAGGCGAAAAAAGAGGATATTTACGCCAAAAAAGAAGGGACTATTGCCGATTTTAAAGTAACACCTGATGACGACACTTTTGATAACTTTGTTGACGAATTTGAACGCACCCAGAAAAACGCAGGAGCGTATGGCAAAAGTTATCACCTAAAAGCGGAAGATAAGTATGGGAATAAGGCGGAGGTGAAAAGTGAGGGGGGAGATAATCCGCAAACGATAGCAAGCATTGGCGGTGTAAAGCCCGAAGGTCAAACCCAAGCCGAGAAAGAAGATGTATTGAAATATATCGTTTCAAGCCAAAATCAAGATTTTCGGCAGTATTTTGTGCTAGATGCCAATGGGTTTATTGATAAAAATAAGCCCCAATATGTAAAGAATGTGTTACTCGCATCAGGGGTTTATACTATGGATGATGAAAAGGCATTTGAGGAGTTGTATGAAATGATTTCAAATAATTCGATAGTATGGCATATAGGAGTTTCTATAAGTGGCGTTGGAATATTACCTAGAACTGTTACAGTTCCTAATGGAGGGCAAACGATGTCCGTGGCTCTATTTGACGATGTTTGGAGTTCTACAAAATCTAGAGCAATATCAGAAACGCAAGCAATGCAGCTGGCTAGTAACGCATTTTTAGCAAACTCTGACTATGCTTCACGAGGAGATTTTGGGCAAGAAGGAACCGCAGGTAGAACATTTTTACATACAAATAACACTAATATCATAGATAGTACCACAAATAAATGGGTGTTAAGCGATATATATACTGTCTTGAATCCAACATTGAATTTGCTTGGTAAGAAGCAAACAGTTGTTCATGAATTTTGTCACGCATACCTACACTACCAATATTATGTTAAACACGATATGACAGTAGATGGTGGGCATAACCATAAAGTAGACAGTAACAGTCCAACAGGATACGCTCAACCAACTGTTGACTTAAATACGAATCTTGATAATATGATAAATAGACACATGCTAAGGGCTTATCAACTTCAATAACCAATAAGGTGTAATTATTTTTGACTAAATAATTACACCTTTATTTTTATTCTCTTTTGTATTATAATGAAATACATATTAATAGTTATCTTATTTTTATCAACGGAGTATTTATTTTCACAAGTAATTCAAAGTCAAGCACTTAATATTGTGAATAGACATGATACTTCTTATTTAAAAATGTCATTTAAATTTTACAATGACAACAGTTTAGATACAATTCCTATTTGGCTTGGTCGTTGGAATTTCCACTTTTATGACATAGGGAATGGATGGAGAAAGCGCTCTTTGGACAGTTTACCTATTTTCAGTTTTTTAGGAGTTGAGAATACTAACGAAAATATGTTTATTTTAGGAGATGGTTCTATATACTTACAAGAGGCTTTTGAGCAGTATTTTAGGTTAAAACATAGCCATCTTACTCCTATAAATAGTACCGACACTCGTATTAAGTTTTTGTTCCCTTGCGATACATTTTATTTAACTGTATGGCTGTCGGATAGTAAAATTATTCAATATTACAGCGAACATGAATTATGGTGTTGTACAATGTTAGCTATTCCTTTTAACATCAATAAAACATCAAAAATACCCGTACCAAGAAATTGGGTTAAGGATAGTTACACTTTAGATAGTTTATCAATCTATCCTATGTTTACATATACAACAACGAAAGAATTACCTTATAAAGGATATTTAGGGCATATATACGAAGTTCCAACTGAATTTGAGTATGAACTAGTGCAAAAATCGCCTAGATATACAAATGCTCCAATAAACTTAAACTTAATAAAAAAGTAAAGTGTATAAGTAGCCTCTCCCCCGCAACTTTAAGTGTTCCTTGCTTGCAAGGGCACTTAAATTTGCAAATCATAGGAGGCTCCGACTTCAACAAACACAAACCACACAAAATTTGCTTTTTATCCAACAAATGCAGAAATTTGTATTCAGAACTTCATACAAAATATAGCATGAAAGTAGTAGTAAACAACCCAAACCTCAGGCCTTCTCCGCTTGCGAATCCTTTGGTAAATATCCAAAATGCCCCCGCCGCGCCTGACCCGCAAGGCTATGCCGCGCTGCTGCAAACGCTGGGCAATCCCGATATTTTTAAGGATTTGACAGGCTTGAATCAAACGCAGCTGAATGCGCTGCAAAGTATGTTGAGTGCGCAAAATAACGCCCAAAAATATGCACAAACGGCAGCGAAGTTGTCGGCGGCGGCCATGCAGCTCAAAGCCTACGATGACCTAAGCAAAGCGGTGGACGAGGATAAAACCCTCTCACCCGCAGAGAAAAAGGCGAAAAAAGACGATATTTATGCCAAAAAAGAAGGGACTATTGCCGATTTTAAAGTAACGCCTGATGATGACACTTTTGATAACTTTGTGGATGAATTTGAACGTACCCAGAAAAATGCAGGCGCGTATGGCAAAAGCTATCACGTAAAAGCGGAAGATAAGTATGGGAATAAGGCGGAAGTGAAAAGTGAGGGGGGAGGGGATTATCCTTTAGATAAACCTAGAAATGTGTATGTGATTGAAGATGGCTGGAATGGAGGTCAATGCAGTGTTTGGAATAGTAATGCTATTTCTGCAAATGTGGCGCAGTTATTCACTTGGGTGCAGCAAATCATACAAGCAAATCCTTTATTTTCTGATGTAAGTAGATATTTGTTTCAAACCCCAGCAACTCAGGATTTAAATCATCATGTGATATATGTATTTGCTAATGCAGTAATTAATCCTAGAAGTTTACCTGACGCAGACATTTATAACGCTACTCCCGATAATATCAATCGTATATTTACGCTTGATATACCTAAAGTTAATCAAGTTTATGGGCAAATTATAGCAGCAAGCCCCCAAATTTTAATTGACTTTTGTAATTTGGGTTATCCTAATAACCCTCTGCCTACAGGAGTACCTGCTCCACCACCGCCACAACCTCCACTGCCTAGATCACTTCCAAACTCAGCCTTTAACAATAGGAACTACTCCTTTATTTTACTGCCATTGGTTTATAATGTTTCTCCCGCTGCTGCGAATGTATTTCCACCTAACGAAATACATCCTCAATTTATAGGGACTAGTGGTCGAAATAACCCACAACCGAATTGGCAGTTTCGTATGCAATCATATGCGATAATACATGAATTACTGGCACACATAAATTACCGAGGAAGTCTAGGAAAGAATAGCCCAAGCGGGATACCTAGTATGGGGAATCCTAACCATACAGAAAATAATAACGCATGGGCAGTAACTGGTCAAAGTGAGTTAGCTCTTATTTCTGCGGTAAATACTTTTTTTAATGGGCTTTTTGGTACGGCTTAAATAGTTTAATTTTGCGCTAACAGGAGAATCATAATGATATTTACAGAACATAAAAGTTTGAATCAGTATGTATTACGTTATGTTTTTCTGTTGGTGCAATAAAAAGTTAAATATATGAAACATCTTTTTGGATTTTTATTTTCATATTCTATAATTATATCTTTTGCCCAAACTACATTTAGCGAAAGATATTTGCACCACATTTACAAGAATTATTACTGGGAAGTAACCATAAAAGCACGAGGAATAGGGAATATGTTTTGTACACATTGGGCGTATGATTACTACAGAAATCCAGTTGCACTCATTCCTGATACAAATGTTGTTATTACCATGAAACTTTGGAATCGGAAAACAAAGGGTTACGAAAAACTGCCAATAGATACGACATTGTATGGTTATTCAAAACAAAATACAAACATGGATTCTATGATTGTAAAAGGTGAACACTTAAAAAAGCGATGCGTTACACAAATTAGTGGAAATAATTCAGGAAACCTTTTACCCTTAAAACTCGAAAGTAAGATGCTTCACTATCACGCTACAAATGGACTTTATACGGGTTCAAAATGGTTTTGGGTAAAACATAAATGGCGCAATAAAATCTTTCAAATAACGCATAATGGAATGAATCGTCTGTATATGCTCCCTCCTGATATAAATAGAGAAGAAAGGGAGAGAATACATAGTAAAATTTCAGTGTTTGTCTATTGAGAATAAAGAGCTTATCCACAAAATTATACTTAAAAATCTTCAAAAAGTTACACGTGGCGTATTTGCAGAAGCAGTACAAGGAGCTTGCAACAGTTGTGAGAAAATAGACGATTCTCGTTTTTGGAAATGGGAAGAACACCCGATAGATGAGCCTACGCTTATCAACCCGATAACGACTCCTACGCCTGTGGTGAATAACCCGAATCTCACGCCTTCGCCGCTTGCGAATCCTTTGGTAAATATCCAAAATGCCCCTGCCGCGCCTGACCCGCAAGGCTATGCCGCGCTGCTGCAAACGCTGGGCAACCCCGATATTTTTAAGGATTTGA
>JBJXHA010000650.1:0-4226 GCA_046160275.1 Bacteroidia bacterium
ATTCCTCACTAAATGTACGTACACGACGTGCCTCAAATTTCAATGAACTACTATTTTGCTCATTTTTTTTGCTTTTTAATCCCATGATAATTGACCCTGTTTGGTCAAGCTATTTTAGGATAGGACACTTGTTCACTGATAACTGTTTACTGATAACTGTTCGCAATGCTTACAACCAACTACACACATTTTAAACAAAAACGCACAAACCGCGACTGGGCTGAAATTGAAAAAGCGGCAAAAGGCGTGGCTTTTTTAGATGTGAGCTGCAATGCTTTTACGCAAATTGCTTTTTCGCAAGTAATGCAAGGGTTAGAGGTGTTGGACATTAGCTATAATGAAACGACTATTGCAGAGGCTATTTTTGAGGGGCAGCATTTTCCCGACCTAAAACACTTGTATTTGTTCCAAAGTAAACTTCAAAAAATTACTTTCAAAGGTTCTTTTCCTTCCTTAGAAACCCTGCATCTTGCCGAAAATGAGCTTTCGCAATTTGTTCTCGCTGATTTTCCGAAACTTAAAACGCTGTATTTATACAAAAACCCCCTGCAAAATATTCCCAAAGAAATTTTTGATAAGGAGCGAGGGAATGTGTGGGAGGGGGTAAAAAGTTTGTTAGGGAGTAAAACTAATCCCTCAAATTTGGACTATTTACGTCAAGCAAAAATGATTTTGATTGGCAATGGAGAGGTGGGAAAAAGCTCTGTTTTGTATCGTTTAAAACAGAAAAAAGGGAGTTTGCCTGTCCGTGATGAAACGCAAGGTAGAAATCGAGGCGGAACGCAGGGCATCGCTGTGGAAACTCATACCTTAAAATCCTTGCCGACTTCTCTTACGGGTTTACCTACTCCTATTAACTTTGATTTATCGGTATGGGATTTTGGTGGGCAAGGTGCTTATCGAGAGGTGCAACAGTTGTTTTGTAGTCGTAAGGCATTGTATCTTTTTGTTACGGCTGTCAATGACACTACTCAAAACCAAGAATACATCGGTTGGAAATATTGGCTGGCGATGGCAAAAGCCTTTGGACACGATGCAGATAGCGATATGCACAGCCCTGTTATTTTTGTGTTAAACAAATGTGATTTGAATGGAAAAAAAGATATTAATGAAGAAAAATATAAAGCATTAGGGAATGTTCATGAATTTGTAAAAATTAGTTGTGAGCCATTAGAGAATTTTGAGCAGCTAGAAAATGCGATTCGCAAAACTTTGCCTAAAATTGGGCGTGACAAAGCCGATGTATTTCAGTTGCAGTTCAATAAAAAATGGTTAGCAGTAAAAAAGCAGCTAGAGGAAAGAAAAAAGAAGGGCGAAAATTACCTTTCTTTGCAGGAATATGAGGCAGATTGCAGCCAACAAGGTATGAGTAAGGTTGATGCAAAGACATGGTTGGAATATTTGGATAGGGTAGGCGAGTTAATTCATTTTAGCGAAAGTACAACGCTACGCAATTTTATTATTTTAAAACCAGAATGGGTGCGCGATGCGATGTATCAAGTGTTGGATAATGAGGTGATTATCAGAAATAAGGGTGTTTTTTATCCCGAACAATTCAAAGAAGTTTGGAGCAAATATAATCCCAAAAAATCGTGGACAGGGAAAATGTTGGAAGCGATGGGTTTAAAAACTTATACACCTTTTGAGCATGAAAAATTGTTGGAATTGATGTTGGCGTATAAATTTTGCTATGAACAATTAGATGATGAAGGAAAAAAATTCTACCTTATTCCTGCTTTATTTCCCAAAGAAAGCCCCCCTATTAAAAAAGGGATAACAACTCATCATTATTTGTTGCGTTTTGTGTATTCTCCCTTGATTCCTGCGGGTACGGTGAATAAATTAATAGTAGAACTTCATGCAGACATCTATCAAAATTATAGATGGAAAAACACTTGTATTTTGCATTTGCTTCAAAATGGGATAACTTCCTTTGCAAAAGTAGAAGAAAAATGGGAAGAAAATGCAATTTATGTAGAAATTAGTGAGCAGAATCCCTTGCAAATTTATACCTTAATTTATCAAACACTTTTCAAATTAAATGAGGAACTCAAAAGAACGAAGTTTCTAACCAACTTGGGGTTTGAAGTGCAAGTTTTTCGTGCAAAAACAGGAAAATATATGTCTTATGAAGATGCTAAGGATTTCTCGGATTGCGAAAATTATCATTGGCTGTCAGGTGAAAATAAACATTTTGCGCAGGAATTTTTGGTAGAGAAAAACCCTACCCGCAAAACCCTCGAAGACTTAGTAGCAAATGGAGAACTCGGTAAGGCTATTAAAAAACTGCTAGATACTACGGAACATGATGAAAATGGTGAATTGCACAGCGAATTAGTGAACCTTTCTGGGCGTTACCGTAGAAATGAGAATGAAAAACATAAAGATACAAGCGATAACAGTGACTACAGAAAGGAATGTAACCGCATTAGTGATGCTTTTTTAAAATGTATTGACCAATATGAGGGATAAAATGGGAAAAATGCGTTTATTTTGCAGCCTCCAAAGTAACTTTAAGTGTTGATTGCGAAGCAATCACACTTAAAGTTACGGGGATATTTATTCTTGTTTACTGATAACTGCTAATTGTTAACTGGAACTTACTTTATCAAACTCACATTCCCTTTATAATAAAGCTTCTGTCCGCTTTCATTCTTGCCAGAAAGTTGATAGAAATAAACGCCTTTGGGAGCTTCTCCTCCTTGTTTGTTTCTGCCGTCCCAATGCAAGTTTTTATCGCTTGTATCAAACATAATCGCGCCCCAACGGTCAAAGATTTTAAGGTCAATTTCTGATAACTCGCCATATTCTATCACCAAGTCATCGTAATTTCCGTCTTCATTGGGGCTAAATACGTTAGGAACAAACACTTTGGGCAAAGGAACTACCTTTAAGGTGTAATACATGGTATCGCTACAACCTAATACGCCATCGGATACAATTAAGACAACAGGATAATCGCCTATTTTATCGTAACTGTGGGTTGGATTTTGTGTAGAAGTAATCCCCGTATTATCGCCATAAGACCAATTCCACTGACCTGCATATTGGCTACTGTCAATAAAATGTATGTTGGTGTTAGGGTAAATTTTATCTTCCAAAACATTGAAATTCGCAATCGGTTTCGGAATTACCTCTGTATAAATAAAAGAAGAGGAATCTGAACTACAACTATTGGTCGCAATGATTTGATATTGATTGCTTTGTGTTACTGTTAAACTGTCATTTATGTAATTCAGCAAAGGTGTTCCATTCACCAACCATTGATAAGTGTCGCCTCCCTTCGCCCATAAAGTAACCGCTTGTCCTTCACAAAAAATAGGATTCGTCAAAGCACTAATATCAGCCACAGGATTAGGAAGCAGGTTGACATTAATGATTGGCGTATTCGCTTTACAATTGACGCTGTTTGTTACCTCTGCATAATAAATGCCTGTTTGGTTAATGTTTAAAGTAGAAGCAGTAGCTCCTGTTATCGCTTGCCCATTTTGTAACCATTGATAAGTACTACCACCACCTGCTGTTAGTAACAAATCTTTTCCTTCACAAATATTGTAATTCCCAGCAGGAGAAATCGTAGCAGTAGGCAAAGGATTGATGCCGACAACGGTCATACTTGAAGTATCGGTATTACAAACGCCACTCACTACCGCTTGATAAGCGCCTGTGCTAGTGATATTTAAACTCGGTTGTGCAGAATTAGGAAGTAATTGCCCATTCATCAACCAACCTGTAACAATCCCTCCTCCTGCTAACAAAGTAATGTCTTCTCCTTGACAAATTTGAATCGTTCCCGTTGGGTTAATTTGTGCCGTAGCTTGTGGAAGGAAATTTACCGTAGTAGGAACAGAAATAGTCGTACAATTATTCAAATCCCCAACCACCACATAATAAATCCCTGCTTGCAAAGCCGTATAATTTGGCAAAGTTGCCCCAGCTATCGGTTGGCTGTTAAAATACCATTGGTAAGAATTTCCTCCCGCAGCATTCATGTTTAAACTCGTTCCTCCACAAAGATTTTGCAATCCGCTCGGAAATAAACTTACCGAAGGAGGAAAGGCAACCGTAACACCCACTACATTAGAAGTATCATCGCAAGTATTTTCCGTAATTACCAATTGATAATTTCCAGAAATAGAAGTGCTAAGCGTATTTTGAGTAGCTCCAGAAACAGCAAGCCCATTTGCAAGCCATTGGTAAGATTGCGCCCCTCCTGTTCCGCTACC
>JBJXHA010000651.1:0-3901 GCA_046160275.1 Bacteroidia bacterium
TTCCGCTACGCGAGTTTTGTAAAGGCTACCTTTTCCTAATAATTCAGGATTAAAATCTCTTTCATAGTTATAGGCCCCGGAACTACCGACCAACGTTTCCTTCAAGAAAAACGCATAACTAAAATCAGCATTTTTATAATAGTTAAAGAATTGGTTGTCAACCAGCAATTCCGGAAACACGTTCTGAGGAATTAATTTCTTAAGCGAAAGATCAAGCACCACAAAACCAGCCTGACCTCCAAACCCATCTGTTTTTTTACTTTGACTGGAGCCATATTGTTCAATTGGAACAATAGTTAAATATCGCTTTGCCGCTTCAAGGTTTGTACTTTCAATAAAATAAACCCCTTCATAATTTGTCTTGTTTGCCTCCTTTTGAAACTCATTAATCAAGTCTGCAAAATTCAATCTAGCTATGTTATCATGGGGTTCTCCACTTGCATTGTATAAATAGACTTGAACATCATACCGATCAAAATATGCATTTAAATACACTTGGTAAACCTTCTGCCTTACACCAGATTTAGCAAGAAAAGGTGTTGCCATTCTGGATTGAATAAAAGGATCACTTGAAATGCGTTTTGCTGCTTCGTTTAATAAATATTCTCCAAGAATATCCCGATCCACAAGAAAATTACTTCCATATCTGAACTGGTCTTCAATTGTTTTCTCCTGCACAAATCGTCTAATACTTAGCGAACCCTGGACGGAAAGCACAATAATTGATAAAAAGAAATATAGAAAAGTAGTATATGAAAATCGCTTCAAAGAAGATCCCCAATCAACTATATAGAGCACTGAAAAAAAGACAAGACCACTTATCAAAGTAATCAAATAATTCCTACCAGAAATTTTGTACATCAGGAGAAAAATTAACGAAGCCACCAAAAGGGCTAAAAAAAACTGTAACCTTGAGTGCCGAACAGATAGAGTAGCTATTTTAAATGATGCATGACAAAAGAGAAAAGCACAAACACTTCCCAAAACAATTGAGAGAAAAGCAAGGCTTCTAGTTAAGTCAAAATTGATAGTCTGAGAAATATCCAGAGAAATACTGGAGTTGTGAGAGATCGTTTCAAAAAAGAAAAAGGGAAAAAGAATAGTATAAAAACTAATAAGCAGTAGGGATACAGCAAATAAAAACCTGTATGAGCTGTTCATCTTATAAATTTCTCTTATCAAAAACCATTGAGAATAGGTGTAGAAAAAATAAAATCCCAAAAGAAGAACAGAAACCGTATTAAAAAAAAGATCAGCAATAGATGGATTTAAAGATGAGGAGGCAAACTGCAAAGGATCAAAAATAAATAGCGTACTGTAGTCACGTGGAAAATTAAAGATGATCATGACATACCTAATTAACACTAAACCTGCTAGGAGTATGAAAAAGGCTACCGTGAAATTCCTTCGTTTGTGAAAATCGACAACAATGAACGAAAGCCCAAGGGTGACAAATACCAGCGCAAGCCAACCAAATAATAGAGAAACTGTATCACTATCTAAATATTGATCTTGGGTAGAAGAAGAGAATTTAACTTTAAAAAGAATAATCCCATTATATTTTACAGGAAAACCCTCTGGAGAAACGGCCTCCATCAATTCCAGTCCATCACCAGAAAAAATTTGAACATTCCAAGATGGAACCAAATATCGATTCGTTATACTATACTTTTCAATTAAAGGAATACAAGAAATAAGCGTTGAATCACCCTTTAATTTCCACTTCCTTATAACGAAACTTCCGCGGGAAGACTGCAAAAATTTTACTTTAAAATCCTCCTGAAGAAATCGAAAATCAGGCAGGTAGTCATTCTTATTCCACTTTATTACTGAGGAGCTATCATACAGAAAGAAGGAGTATCTAAGATTTCTCCATACGGAGTCAGTATTCTTAGAAAGCAACAATTCAGCCTCAGCTTCCGCCTTTTTTATTTCATTAAAAAGCCGATTTGAGATAGGTTCCGTTATCGCATTCGGTGAATGTAATCTGTTAAAATATAGATTGGCAAGACCACCTAGTAGCAATGAAGCAACAGCTAAAAGAAAAAAAATAATAGCCTTCCTATTGAGCATTCACGCGGAATTCAATTACTAAAATTACTAAAATGAAGCTTGACTATTTGGATGGTTTGTACAAAAGGCCGCCAAACCAATAAAGAAAAAGTACCCGAGAAACGCGAAAAGAAATAGGAGTAAATAAGATGGCCCCTAGACCAATAACGACCACATAGACTAAATCAGATGGATTCCAGAAAACATACAAGGCAGTCCACATCACAACAAACAAGATTACACTCAGTGCGTAGCTTACAAACATGGCACCAAAATAAAAACCTGGCTCAGGCTCCAAGGTTGAGGTACAGTGCGGACAATTCTTGTTCATTTCGGCAAAATGAGTAATGCGCTTCAAGGGATATGTAAAAATATCACCCTCCCTGCAAGCGGGACATTTACCTGAAAGCAGTGCGCTTCCCCAACTCTTTTGCTGCATTTGATTTACTTGTTCTGTACCAAAGATAGGCAATCACACCCACAGCAAGATAGGGAGCAAAAAAGAGATACATAATTCCAAAGTTAATCCCTAGGGCAATTCCTGGATTTCCATTGCTCACATTATTTTCCAAAGTTGTCCTACACATGGCGCATTGAGCCGAAACCTCCGTCAAAGAGGTGATCCATATAACAAGCAGAACCAAAAAAGCCCTCATAGAGTCATTTATTTATAATACGGACTAATCATCACGTAAACGATTACACCAGTAACGGAAACATACAACCATACCGGAAATGTAAATCTAGCCAAGGCTTTGTGCCTTTCAAAATTGCGAGAAAGTGCCCTGGAAAAAGTAAATAGAACCATTGGAACAACAACAATTGAGAGTAAAATATGGCTCAGTAAAATGACAAAATATAAATAGCGAATTATGCCGGTTCCACCAAATGATGTAGACTCAGTCGTCATGTGGTAGAGCACATACATCACTAAAAATGAAGCTGAAAGCCCAATACAAAGCTTCATAATCCGCTCGTGCAATTGGCGCTTTCCATTTTTTATTGCAAAAACCGCAGTGATCAAAAGGACCGCAGTGATTCCATTGATGGTAGCATAAATGGGTGGCAGAAAAGTAAGATCGAAACCTTTTATTTGGACTTTAAATAATACTGCAACCACAACAGGTATTACAATCGATAAGGTAATAATAAGTTTCCGGTAGGGTTCTTTACTTTCCATTCAATAACGCTTTAAAATAATATCAAGCTCTGTCATTAAACGATCTACTTCATCACGATCATTGGAGTTATACTGCCCACGAATCCGCTTTTTGCTGTCAAGCAACGCCAAATCTAGTGAAGGCTTTAAAAGCAAAGCGCATTCTACTGATTTATTTTTTTGGGTAATGCGCTTAAAACCGACCGCTTTGTCCAATTGCAAATATTCAGTCAAGCGTGTTAGTTGCATATCGGATATCGTAAGCTCGGCAGACGTGGCTTCATAAAAAATAATAAGGATGCTATCCAATTCATGTGCCTGCTTAAGATTGATGTATGCACTATCAGAAACAAAATAAGGAATGGTTACCCCAAGACAGTCAGAAGGCAATTTTGATTCAGCAGTTTGAAAAAGCGGTACTACAGCAAACTCATTTTTTCCAAAAAACTTCAAAAAGACGAAGACTAAAACAGGAAGCAGTAGTGCAATAAGTAAGAATGCAGATTTTCTATTCATCAAAATACTAACATAAAAAGAAGGCTAAAGTTCTTTAAAACTTTAGCCTTTTAAGAATTTCACGTGATGGACTCTCTACACTAGAAGTGAACAATTTTCATTCCTTCGTATACGAATGCTACTAACATCCAAATCACAAAACCTAGTGGTATAAGAATTGACCACAATAATACC